>NZ_JBCNJT010000001.1:1800000-2083304 GCF_039596395.1 Fluviicola sp. | reverse complement strand
AGTGTTTTGATGCATGCGACGGACAGATCGTAGTGAATGCAGCCGGAGGAACAGCACCATACTTATACAGCCCTGACAACGGATTGAACTACTATGTTTCATCGACGCTTCAGAACTTGTGTGCAGGGAACGTGGATATCCAGATCAAGGATGACAACGATTGTTTCATCACAGCGGTTCAGGTTATCGGGCAGCCAACTCAGGTTACCCTGAATGCAGTTCCAACGGATGAGACTTGTGCGGCATCAAACGGACAGATTGCTATCACAGGAGCAGGTGGAACAGGTGCTTATACTTATAGTATTGATAACGGAACGACTTACGCAGCAGCATCCACTTATACCGGATTGCCTGCAGGAGTCTATGATGTGTTCATCGAGGATGCGAATGGCTGTGAGGCGAGTACTTCGGTTTCCATTTCCAACCAGGCTTCACCGATTATCATCGGGGCAGCAGTACAGAATGTAACTTGTAACGGTGCGTGTAACGGCCAATTGCAGGTAACAGTATCGGGTGGAACAGGAGCGATCACATACTCGATCGGGACACCACAGGCAGCTTCATTGATCACGAATATTTGTGCAGGAGCTTACACCCTGACAATCACGGATGCAAACGGATGTACGGATACGCAACCTGTAACAGTAACAGAACCGGCACCACTAACAGCAACTGTCACGCCAACTGCATTGACTTGCTTCAACAACAATACCGGGCAAATCACATTCAGTGCATCGGGTGGAACAGCACCTTATACATACAGTACCAATAACGGGGCAACGTTCTCAAACCAAACGACTGTTCAGTTCCTGAGTGCGGGAACATACAACACGGTTGTGAAGGATGCGAATAACTGTACGGTAAATACGACAGTTATTGTAACCCAACCGGCTCAGTTGGCAATTCAGAACATTGCAACAAACAATGCAAGCTGTCATGGAGTATGTGACGGAGATGCAACAGCGACAGTAACCGGTGGTACTACTCCTTATAGCTATGCATGGTCGAACGGTGCTACCGGTTCGAACACAACAAACGCACTTTGTGCAGCTTCCTACAGTTTGACTGTAACGGATAACAACAGCTGTACGGCTACTCAAAGCTTTAACATTACAGAACCGCCATTATTGGTGATTACAAGTACAAGTGCGACAGATGCTTTATGTAACGGAGATTGCAACGGTACGATTACAATTAATTCGAATTTGGCAACCGGATACAGCGTTGATAACGGTGCTACATTCCAGCCTTCCAATACATTCACAGGACTTTGTGCAAATACTTATACAATCCAGATCCAGGATGCAGCAGGATGTACTCAGTCAGGTACAATTACCGTGGGGCAACCACAACCATTGGTTCAGGGAGCTATTCCGGAAGACGGATTACTGATCTGTTATGACGGTTACGGTACTTTATCCGGTAATGCAACAGGAGGAACGGCGCCTTACTACTTTGTTTGGAACACGGGAGATACTACCCAATACTTAAATGTAAACCTGACTGCTCCGGCAACATTTACATGTACGGTTTATGATCAGAATGGATGTGTATCGAATGCACAAAGTGCAAACGTAACGGTAAGACCTCCGTTTGTTGCTTCAGTAACGACTCCTGTTTCGGCTTGTCCGGGACAACCGGTTACAATGACAGGTTCCGGAGTTGACGGATTGCCAGGATACACCTACGAATGGTTGACTCCGACTACGCACGATACCTTGTCAAACGGAACATCTTACACATATACTCCAAACGGATCAGAAACCGTATTGATGGTGGCTCATGATGAGTGTTACAGATACGATACTTTACCTGTCACAGTTCAGGTTTATGCATTACCTAGTGCGGAATTTTTGGTGTCACCGGCATCCGGTTGTTCACCGTTTTCGACTACATTTAGCTTCCCGCAGGCAACTTCAGGTTTGATTACCGCTGCAAGCTGGGATTTCGGGGATGGTTCAACTGGAAATGGTTTATCTGTTCCACACACGTATATTCCGGTCGGATGTTACGACGTAAGTGTTCAGATTACCACTACGGATGGTTGTATCACAGATACTACCCTGCAAAACATCGCGTGTGTGGTACCGGATCCGATTGCGAATTTCACGTGGGCACCGGTTCCGCCGACTACGATCAATTCGACGGTTCACTTCTATGATAACTCTGAAAATGCAGCATCTTATGCATGGGATTTCGGAGCTTACGGAACTTCAACCAATGAAAATCCGTCCATAAACTACGGTGACATTGAAGCCGGAAGTTACCAGGTTTGCCTGGAAGTTACTTCACCGGACGGATGTAAAAACGAGATTTGTAAACCGATTGTATTCATCGAAGAATTCCTGGTGTACGTACCGAATACATTTACTCCTGACGGAGATGAGTTCAACAACATCTTTAAACCGGTTGTTCCGGATGGAATGTCATTGGATGACTATACCTTTACGATCTACAACCGATGGGGTGAAGTACTGTTCGAATCACACGACGTGAACTTCGGGTGGGATGGAACTTACCACGATGCTCCGGTAAAAGAAGGGGTTTATACCTGGAGAATTGTTGCTAAAGGTGGTGGTGATAAAAAAGCACGTGAGTATGAAGGGCACGTGAATATGTTGAAATAATCAATAATGTTTCTATAGAAAAACGGGCGGCTGTCAGATGACAACCGCCCGTTTTGTTTGAAAGAGATTCGGAATATTAAAAGTCTGTAAAGTCAGCTGTCGGACCGTAACTCGGAGGAACAGGAATTCCAAGCAACCGGTAATTTACCCCCAATTGAGCACGGTGATGAACGGTTTGGTTGTGAGCAACACGTGCAACATCTTCCTTCGAACTCACAAAATGGATTTTTGAACCGGAACGCAAGGTCCATTCTTCATCGAATACGGAATCATCTGCGTTTTCCAAAGCATTCATTCCTTTGGCAACACATTCGTTGAAGTAGGTCATGGCTTCGTCTGTCGAATTCAATTGTTTGGGATCGTAAGGAGCTTTTTCAAAATCCAGTTCATCGGTAGTAACAGCCATTTCTGCCCAAAGAGGAAGTTCGATCACATGCAGGAAAATATCACCGATCTTCATGCTTTTTTCGTGTACCCGGTAATCCTTTTGATCAAAAGGGAAGGCTTGAATAAATTTCCGGGTAGTTTCAGCTTCTGCAGCCAATTGCGCTTGTAATTGCTCTTTTCTTGTCATGATTTCTAATTTTTATACAAAGAAAAGACCCGTCACTGACAACCCTATGGCAGTCTGTTTTTCAATTCAAAATAAAAATGCAAAAAGATAGAAATGTTCAAATGTTCAAATGTTCAAATGTTCAAATGTTCAAATGTTCAAATGTTCAAATGTTCAAATGTTCAAATGTTCAAATGTTTCATTCTTTAAACAACTTTGAACCTTCGAAGCTCGCAACGCTTATGCTGAAGCTTCAGCGAAGGCACAGAGCGAAGAAGATTTGAACCCTTTAAACTTGCTAATAATCCACCGGTAATTTATAAGCGCTCAATGGCATGTGTTCCGGAACTTCGAAAGGACAACTTGTTCTGTAAAGCTTTTCGATTCGTTCCACCTTAAAATCGCGGTAATCCTTGCGTAGTAAACAATAACCGATCAAGTGCCAGGAAAAAGCATAAAAAACCAAACCGATCGGTTCAATGGTTCGCTCCAGGCTTTCGTCTTTCAAGCTTCGATAAGTGATTTTAACCTGGTTGCGCTCGGTAATTGCATGCTGGATCTGGGCAAGGTATTCAAATTCAAAAGTAAGCCTTGAAGGAAGCTGAAGCTTGATACTTTCGTCCAGAATGGCCACTTTTTCTTTATCTATTTGTTTCAAAACAGCCTTAATCTTGGTCAGAGCGTTGTCGAATGTAGCTTGTACCGAACGGTCTCCGAATCCTCCGATCAGTGATTGGGACAGTAACAAGGCATTTGCTTCCTCCAGGGTAAAGGAAACAGGAGGAGTGAAGTAGCCCGGAATGATGAAATAACCCTTATTCGGTTCGAAACTGACCGGGATTCCTGCTTCGCCGATTGCCTTGATATCCCTGTAAACCGTACGTACGCTGATCTCAAATTTTTCAGAAATGCGCTCTGCACTCACATACTTGCGGGATTGAAGCAAGGTCACTATACCAAATAAACGGTCTACGCGATTCATCTTTTAGGAGGCAATACTTTTCCGGGGTTCAACAAATTTTTAGGATCAAATACCTGTTTGATTGCACGCATCAGATCGAGGCCGGTTTCGCTGAATGCCAAATCCATGTAGGGTGTTTGCACCAGCCCGATTCCGTGTTCTCCGGAAATGGTTCCTCCCAAACGAACAACCTCTGTAAACAATTCGCGGATGGCAACGGGAAGCTGGTTGTTCCAGGCATTATCATCCAGGTTGTCTTTGATAATGTTCACGTGAAGGTTCCCGTCGCCGGCATGACCGTAACAAACAGATTTGAAGCCGTATTTTTGTTCCAGTTCCTTTACTTTCTTCAGCAATTTCGGCAATTCGTTTCGCGGAACAACCGTATCTTCTTCTTTATAAACAGAATGAGTTTTCACACATTCCCCGATCTTTCTTCGTAAGCGCCAAAGGCTTTCTTTTTGGGCTTCAGTTTCTGCAAAAAGGATCTCATCAATGTCGAATTGCTCTACCAACTCCATAATCTTTTCGCACTCCTGCATCAGGATATCCGGATTGAAACCGTCCAACTCGATCAGCAAATGGGCGTCGTGATCGTCTTTGAGCAGGTTCGGGGCATCGTCTACATAAGGCGTGGTGAAAATAATGGCGTCCCGGTCCATGTATTCCAATCCGCTGGGAATGATTCCTGCCATGAATATCTTTCCGACGGCTTCACAGGCTTCAACCCCGCTTCTGAAAGGAACCAGCAACAACAAATTGTGCGTTGGATGCGGAATGAGGCGCAATACGATTTTTGTCACAACAGCCAAAGTTCCTTCGCTTCCCACAATCAGTTGAGTGAGGTTATAGCCGGTGGCATTTTTAATGACGTTTGCTCCGGTCCACAGGATATCTCCGTTCGGTAAAACAACTTCCAGGTTGAGTACCCAATCTTTCGTTACACCATATTTCACCGCTTTTGGACCACCCGAGTTCTCCGCAATATTTCCACCGATGAAGCACGAACCTTTGGAAGCGGGGTCCGGCGGATAAAACAATCCAACTGCTTTTACGGCATTCTGGAGTTCTTCCGTTACAATTCCCGGCTCAGTAATTACCTGGTGGTTCTTCTCATCGATGTGAAGAATCTTGTCCATGCGTTCCATGCTCAGCAATACTCCGCCGTAATTGGCAAGAGCTCCACCGCTCAGGCCGGTTCTCGCCCCGGATGGTGTTACGATCAGATCCTGCTCGTAGCAATACTTCATAATAGCAGAAACTTCTTCAACCGTTTCAGGTTTTACTACCACTGACGGATAGAACACAAAGTCTTCGGTGTGATCGGAAGCATATTTTTCATCGATTGCCGGGCCGGTGTGAACGCGGTCTGTGAGCAGATTTTTAAAAAAAAGGAGGTGTCTTTCCTCTAAGCCCTGTGTCATGGTGCAGATTTTTGGTAAAAGTAGCGAATTTGACTTGAGTTCGGGATGGATATCCGGTTTTTGAAAGCGGATTTATGAAATCGGATATTATTTCATGAAACGGACGCATTTTTTGCTTTTTAATGTGGAAAACCGCGGGTTATTTCTCAAAATCGTAGTAATTTTAAGTTTGTTCAATTTTTACCGGTTATGAATCAAATTGCTTGTCCGAATTGCGGGACTCACATCGATGTAAATGATATTTTGGCTCATCAGCTGGAAGAACAGATCCAGCGCAAATATCAGAACGAACTAAATGAGACGCGCAATGAATTTGCTAAAAAGCAGGATGCATTATTTCGTGAAAAAGAAGAGTTTGAGGAGAAAAAACGCCGTGAAAATGAACTTTTCCAGGAACGTTTCGAACAGAAGCTGAAGGAAGAACGCAAAAACCTGGAGGAAAAGCTGAAAACAAAATTGCTGCAGGAGCAGGGCGAACAGTTCGCAGACCTTCAGAAAGAATTGAACGAAAAATCCGAACAGATCAAAGAATTGAACCGTACCAAAGCTGAAATTGAAAAATTAAAGCGTGAAAAGGACGAGTTGAAGGAAGTGGTGGAAGCGGAATCCCAACGAAAATTAAATGCCCAGCTTCAGGAAGAAAAAGAGAAAATCCGCAAAACGGAAGAAGAACGTAATGAATTACGTGTCAGGGAATTGTTGAAACAATTGGAAGACCAGAAGAAGCTGACCGAAGAAATGAAGCGCAAGCAGGAACAGGGTTCGATGCAACTTCAGGGAGAAGTACAGGAATTAGCGATCGAGGAATGGTTGATGGCGAATTTCCCGATGGACACCATTGAAGAAATCCGGAAAGGAGCGAGGGGAGGAGATTGTATTCAAACGGTTCATACGCGTGTGCAGCAAAATTGCGGAACGATTTATTACGAATCCAAACGGGCAAAAGACTTCTCACCGTCCTGGATTGAAAAATTCAAAGCAGATATCCGCGATAAAGGTGCCGATATCGGTGTGCTGGTGACCGAAGTCATGCCTTCCGATATGCAGCGGATGGGAATGAGAGACGGTATCTGGGTTTGTACCTACGAAGAATTCAAAGGCTTGTGCTCGGTGTTGCGGGAAACAATCATCCAGATTAGCAGCACATTGGTTGCCCAGGAAAATAAAGGAGATAAAATGCATTTGCTCTATGATTTCCTCACGAGTTCAACGTTCCGGATGCAGGTGGAAGCCATTGTGGAAGGGTTTACTCAAATGAAGGCCGACCTTGAAAGCGAAAAGAGGTCTATGCAGCGTATCTGGAAACAACGCGAAAAACAAATTGAAAAAGTGATTGTCAACACCATTGATATGTACGGTTCGGTGAAAGGAATTGCCGGAAATGCCGTTCAGGAAGTAAGAGCCCTGGAATTACCGCATGCTCCCGATTTGGATGAGGAAGATTAACTGATTGAAAAAAACGACAGGAACTTTGACTCCGCTCAGTTACCTATTGTCAAGTTGACTGAGCGGAGCTGAAGGCAAAACTATACATGATGATCAAATTCGCATACTCTATTCTCTACGTTTCAGATGTTAAGAAAACAGCTGAGTTTTATTCCAAAACCTTTGGTTTTGAAGTCCGTTTCATTGCTCCGGGAGATGAGTACGCGGAATTAAGTACCGGAACAACAACCCTGTCTTTTGCTGCACTTCCTTTGGCAAAATCAAATTTGAGAGATGGGTTCCAGGAAAGTAGCCTCCAATCCAAACCGTTCGGGATGGAACTTGGATTTACAACAGTAGACGTTCCGGCTTTGGTAGAAAAAGCGCTTTCTAACGGAGCTACCTTGCTGGAAGAACCGAAAGAAAAGCCGTGGGGACAAGTAGTTGCTTACGTCCGGGACCTGGAAGGATTCCTGATTGAGATCTGCACTCCTATGGATTAAACCGGCAGGTAATTTAAAAAAAACTGTGGGGAGGCGATGCTTCGCGTTCCTGCCTGTTTTTTCGATATCTTAGCGCCGGAATGAATCAGCTAAAGAATCTATACAGCACTTTCAAATCAGTGCCCGAGAAATACCTAATCGTTTTTGTTTTTGCGGTTATTTATTGTCTGGTTTCATTGGTAAACCATTACCTATTCCGCACCTATGCGCTGGACCTGGGGCTTTATTCCAATGCTTTATACGATTATTCCCATTTTCAATGGAACGACAGTACCACATTTAAGCCAGAGCCTCAGAATCTGATGGGAGACCATTTTGATTTTTACCTCCTGCTGATTTCTCCTTTCGTTTGGATTTTCGGATCGTACACTTTATTGGTTTTCCAAATAGCAAGTGTATTATTCGGAGGGCTGGGAGTTTACCGGTATTTCAAATCGAACCGGGTTTTGGCCATGCTGGCCATGCTCTTTTTCTATTCTTTTTTTGGAGTCTTTCTGGCCTTGTCGTACGATTTTCATGACAGTGTAGTCATCGCGATGCTGGTTCCATGGTTGTTCGTTTTTACCAAAGAAAGAAAGATGAAGTGGGCTGCTTTTTTTGTGGTGTTGCTTTGGTTGGGTAAGGAAAGCAGTGGTTTGTGGATTGCATTCATTTGTTTCGGGCTGGCTTTATTGAATTGGAAAGAACGCAAATGGCGTTTCTTCCTGATCTTTTCGGGGTTCGCATCACTGGTTTATTTCGTGATCCTGATGAAATTTGTGATGCCGGCTCTGTCGCCAACCGGTGTATATCCGCATTTTGACTATTCCTCGTTGGGAAAAACAATGCCGGAGGCAATTACTCACTTGTTTATGCATCCGGTAGATTCCTTTCATTTAATGGTTTCAAATTTTTTCAGGCGATACGATGGCCGATAATACAAAATCGGACCTGATCAAATACCTCTTGTTTTCCGGAATGGGATTGCTGTTATTCAGGCCTGCTTATTTACTGATGCTGGTTCCGGTTTTTTTCCAGAAACTGTTTCACGATGTGCCTGCTATCTGGGGCGCGGGGTTTCATTATTGCATTGAATTTACGCCCATTTTTGCGATCGGTATTTTTGAAGTAATTGATAAACTCAAAAAAGAATCGTTTAAAAGAATAGCCGGTACAATCAACGTCGTGTTGGCTATGGTAATGACTCATAAACGGCTGAGCCATCCTTATTTCTATGCGCCGAATGTCACTATCAATTTTCTTTCAGGGAAACATTACCAAAAGGAATACGCAGTAAAGCCGGTGTACGAGGCTTTCAAACTGATACCGGAAGATGCGGTTGTTTCCTGTCAGTCAAACCTGGTACCGCATCTGGCAAACCGTGATTTTTGCTACATGTACCCGATTGTAAAAGATGCGGAATATGTCATGTTCTCTACAAAGGACGTGTGGTATCCTTTTTTCAGTGATTCGCTTTTCCAGGCAGAAATCGAGCATTTCAGACAATCTGCAGACTGGATCAAACTGGTAGACAACCAGGAAGTTTTATTGGTAAAACGCAAGTGATTCTTTCATAAAAACAGTAGGCGCGCGATTAATCGCGCGCCTACTGTTTTTTGCTTATCAGGATTAATTCCCTTTAATCTCAAACTCAGTCCGGCGGTTTTGTTGTTTCCCGTCCTCACTGTTGTTGGATGCAATCGGTTTGGAAGAACCGTAACCTTTAGCAGTCATTCTGCTGGCAGAAACTCCTTTTTGGGATAAGTAAGCTACAACCGCTTCTGCACGCTGCTGAGAAAGTGTTTCGTTCAAAGTTGCAGAACCGGTATTATCCGTGTGTCCTGAAATTTCGATCTTCAATCCCGGAACGTCTTTCATCAATTGAACCAATCGCTCCAACTCCGCGTTGGATTCCGGGCGAAGCGTTGCCTTGTTTACATCAAAGAAGATGTTGCGAAGTGCAATTTTTGATCCGATAGCGATGTTTTTCAATTCGATCACTTTATTGACCAGGTTGTCTGCCGATCCTTCCGGAATGTCAAAGTTCTCGGAGTGGAAGAGGTAGCCGGTTGCTTTTACTGCAATACCGTAGTTTTTCCCGGAGTTCAGCGTGATGATGAATTTACCGGTTGCCGAGTTGGTAGTGAATGTTTCGATCACTTTTCCGGTAGCGTTGTCGGTAATCTCAATCTGAGCTTCAACCGGTTTTCTGGAAATCGCATCAATCGTAATTCCCTTAAATACCGTCAAACTCTTTTTCTTCACCTCAACGGATTTCTCGATGTTATGATCTTTTACCGGCATCACCACACTTGCAAGCAAGTAATCTTCTGTCTCGGAAATCGGTTTTTTCTCCGGTCCCCAGAACGTTACTTTGTAAATATCGTATCCGCCTTTTCCGCCGGCTCTGTTGGAAGAGATATAAGCGAATTTCCCGTTTGCAGTAGAAGCAAAGAAGAAATCGTCATACGGGCTGTTGATCGGATATCCCATGTTTACAGGAGTTGTCCACTGACCCTGTACTTTCTTTGAAACGAAAATATCGTATCCACCCATTCCTTCGTGTCCCTCGGAAGCGATGAACATACTTTCCCCGTCAATGTGGATGTAGATCGGTCCGTCATTGAATTTGGAGTTTACACCCGTAAGCATCGTAGCGATCATGAAATCCTGTTTCATTTTATTCTGCATCCCCGAGAACATCACTTCGGCTCCCGTTTCACGCACTTCATTATCGCGGCTGAAGTAGATTTTCCACCCGTCTTCGTTGTAGGAAGCATAGCGTTCGTTGTTCTTATCCGTACTGATGAAAATACTCAGGATTTTAGGGTCCGACCACTCGTTTCCTTTCAGTTTGGACTCATAGATATCTGTCTGGCCTCCGGCATCGCGGTGCAACAGCATTTTAGTTCCGTCATACGACAAACAGTTGGAAATATCGTCATTGTTGGAGTTGATAGGTCCCTGCAATTTGGTGGGAGTAGACCAGTTTTCCAGCAAAGAGGAAGCGTAGATTTCGTAATCGTAAATTCCCAATGCATTCGGTTCATGGCTATTTGGCCTGTTAGAACTTAAGATCATTTCCGAACCATCCGTGGAAATAGATGGAGCGATCTCATCTCTGTCCGTATTCAATGACGGAACATTATCAACCCAGCAACGAACAGGAGCAGCTTCGAATTTCTTGGCTGTAAGGCATTGCTTCTGGCGTTGATTCAAGAACTTCATGAAGTTATCTGCCTTCTTGTATTCCGTTTCAAAGACCATGTAATATTTGGAAGCCTCATCGTACTTTCCTTCCAGCTGAGAAGTGTATCCCAGGTAGAAATTCAGGAAAGGATCACACTTCGGATCTAATTTTTGTGCTGTTTTGATGTATGGGATGGCCGCAACCGGGTTGGTGGAATTGGCATGGCAAACACCGATTTTGTAATTAAGCAAAGCATTGTTGGGATTGAATTTTTGTGCTTTTTCGTATTCTCTTAAAGCGCTTTTGAAATTCGTACCATAATCCTGCACAGCAAAAACGGCTTCCATTCCCACTTTGTAGAATTCATCGCCTTTTTCAATAGCAGTTGTTGCTGCTTTTAAACCTTCTTTATCATCTTTAAAACTGGCAGATTTAAAATCCACGTTTTGTCCGAATAGATTTGTCGTTAAACCAATAACGACTAGTGTCAATAATTTTTTCATCGTTTTGATTTTAGTTGCTGCAGTTTCCTGAATGACATGTTTTTCCTTCTGTAGATCCCAGATCACTTGCTTTTTTCCAATCGCTGCAAGCTTCCTCCATTTTACGGAGCATTTCGCGGGCCATTCCTCTGTTCACATAAGCGGAAGCATAATTCGGATCAATGTTGATCGCTTTTGTTGCCAGGTCTTCTGCTTTCTTGAAATCTTTACGCTTGAAATAAATTCCGGATAAATTGGATGCTGCCGGGGCATATTTCGGGTTGATTTGCATGGCTTTTTCAAAATCCTTGATCGCATCATCCAAACTTCCCTTCTCCAGCAAGGTCACTCCACGGTTGTTGTAAGCCAAAAAGAAATTGGCATCTACGGAGATTGCGCGGTTAAACGCGACCAATGCTCCGGCATAGTCCTTCATTTTCTTTTTGGTCGTTCCTACATTGTTCAATACGAAAGCCAGGTTCGGGTTTTTGCGTAGTGCGGCCTCGTAATCCTCAATTGCTTTCGGGTAGTTTTCCATCATCCGGTGACAGCTTCCGCGGTCGTTATAGGCCATCGGACTGTTAGGGTCCAATTCGATACTTTTGGTAAAGTATTTAATGGCAGCATTGTAATCTTGTTGCAAGAATTTTAAGGTTCCGTAGTTGTAGTACGCCTTTGGGTTATTTGCATCCAATTTGATGGATTCTTCGTAATCCTTTTCAGCCTTTAAATAATCCGAAAGGCCCTGGTATCCTCTTCCTCTCTGGAAATAAGCCTTGGAATATCCTTTCTGTTTTCCGATTAATGCAGTGAATGTCGTAACGGCATCCTGGTACATTTCTGCTTCATTTTCTGCCACACCTTTGTTGTAAAGAGCAGCGGTAAAATTCGGGTCCGAAGCAACTG
Source organism: Fluviicola sp. (assembly GCF_039596395.1). Lineage (NCBI taxonomy): Bacteria > Pseudomonadati > Bacteroidota > Flavobacteriia > Flavobacteriales > Crocinitomicaceae > Fluviicola > Fluviicola sp. The sequence goes on along the minus strand of NZ_JBCNJT010000001.1, from coordinate 2,071,254 downwards.
ATTTGTTAAATGAGACGATAGCCTCCTTGTAATTTTTTTGGTTGAAAAGCTCAATTCCTTTGTTGTAAGCTTCCTGGCTTGCAGCAATGGCTGCGTTACTCTGATTCAACTTGGTGATTGAATCACGGTACCTGAGTTCTGCCGGGGTCATACTTTCTACTTGTGAGAAAGAAATAAAACTACAGAATAGCATTCCAACCATCATCGGGACGGGTTTTTTCATAGCTTGTAATTTGGTTTAGGGTGTTGAATTTAATAAAAAAGATCCCCTCCCAAATCCAATACTTATCAACAGTACAGAAACCTTTTAACAGAAAACGAATGACAAAGAATATTCCGTAATTTCGTAAAGGAATAAATGAAAAGAAGTTAAACTAAGGATTTAATGACGACAAATAACGCATATATCGTGGCCGGTGTAAGAACGGCCATTGGAAATTTCGGAGGAACTTTAGCTCCGGTAAGAGCAGATGATTTAGCAGCACACGTTTTGGCGGAGTTGTTGAAAAAAGTACCGGGCCTCGATCCGAAAGCCATTGAAGATGTGATTTTGGGATGTGCCAACCAGGCCGGGGAAGATAACCGCAACGTGGCGCGTATGGCATTGCTTTTGGCAGGATACCCGATTTCAGTAGGTGGAGAAACCGTAAACCGTTTGTGTGCATCCGGAATGTCGGCGGCTGTGAATGCTGCAAGAGCGATCCAGGTGGGCGCCGGAGATATTTATGTTGCGGGTGGAATGGAACACATGACCCGCGGGCCGTGGGTATTGTCCAAATCTTCAACTCCTTTCGGAAGAGATCAGCAATTGTACGATTCTTCTTTCGGGTGGAGATTCATCAATCCGAAACTGGATGAACTTTACGGGACCGATCCGATGGGAATGACTGCCGAAAATCTGGCGGACTTGCACAACATTTCCCGCGAAGACCAGGATAAATTTGCAGTTTGGTCGCAGGAGAAAGCTTTTGCCGCTCAGCAGGCAGGAATTTTGGCCCAGGAAATTGTAGCGCTCTCCATTCCGAGAAAAAAACAAGACCCCTTGGTTTTCGATAAAGATGAATTTATGAGGCCGGGAACTACCCTGGAAACCTTAGGAGCTTTGAAACCGGCTTTCAAAAAGGATGGTTCGGTAACAGCAGGAAATGCTTCCGGGTTGAATGACGGAGCAGCAGCTTTGTTACTGGCGTCAGACAACGGATTGAAAGATCATAACCTGAAACCGGTTGCTCGAATCGTTTCTGCGGCAATATCTGGAGTTGAACCACGGATTATGGGAATCGGGCCGGTGGAAGCTTCCCGTAAAGCCCTGGAAAGAGCCGGACTCACGCTGGATCAAATGGATGTTCTGGAATTGAATGAAGCATTTGCTGCACAAGTACTGGCATGTACCCGTACAATGGGTCTGGATGACTTTGATCCGCGCATTAACCCGAACGGAGGAGCAATCGCACTCGGACACCCGCTTGGAATGTCCGGATCACGTATTTTACTGGCTGCTGCAAACCAATTACAGCGCACAGGAGGAAAATATGCGCTGGTGACGATGTGCATCGGGGTCGGACAAGGCTACGCGACTGTTATCGAGCGCGTTTAATTCCAACCAATGTTGAATTTTTGCATCTCTACCATACCATGAAAAAACTCCTCTTTGTATTACTTGGTCTCGGGCTTGCCGTTTCTTCCTGTAAGAAGCGCGATAAAGCTGTTTGGGATACGGACTGGCAAGTTCCGCTTGTTCACGATAGCCTGACATTGTCCAACCTGGTGGCAGATTCACTGCTGACCGTGGTGGGCGGCAATTATGTCCTGGATATCAACTCTTCGCTCTTTGAATTTAAATTGAGCGATTTTGTGGCACTTCCGGATACAACAGTGGAGAGTACATTCCCGATGGCACTGAATTTTGCGGCGGCACCGGGAACCAGTTTCACAAACGGAACAATCGAAGAACACCCGATGAATATTGGAGATGTTCAGTTGAAGAAAATCCGGGTAAAAGGCGGAGGAATAGAACTCAAAGTATACAATCCGATAGGAACGAAAACCTATTTTACGATCAAACTGCCCGGCGTTACAAAAAACGGGGCCGTATTGACCCAAAATTTTGTGGCTCCTGCCGGAACACAAAGCAATCCGGGAGTAGTTACCGGGCTGGTAGATCTGAGCGGGTATGAACTGGATCTGACCGGACAGTACGGACTTTCCTACAATCGTATTCAATCACTCCTCACCGTTACTTCCGATCCCGACGGGCCAACAGTCAATGTTACGACCTCGGATGTAATCAAGTTCAGATTCTCTATGAAAGATGTGGAACTGGATTATGCACGCGGCTATTTCGGAAGCCAGCTGGTGTCGGATACCGTTTATGCAACCATCGATGCGATGAATAACATTACCGACGGATTGCTGGATGTGGATGCAATGACTTTCGACCTGGCTATTGAGAACGGATTGAAAGTAAACGGGAAATTCAAGATCAATTCACTTAAAAACATCAACGCTGCAGGAAATACGGTTTCGCTGAACCATCCCAATATCGGTACCTGGAATACGATCAATGCAGCCACCGGATCGAATGTAAACAACATCGTTCCGAGCAATACAACCTTACATTTTACACCGGGGAACAGCAATTTTGAACAGTTCATTGAGAACCACGGAGCAAAAAATGAACTGAGCTTTCAGTTACAAATGAACCCGTGGGGAAATGTTTCCGGCGGTTGGGATGAAATTTACGATGAACACCCGCTGCGCGTGAAACTGAACGGCATGTTCCCGCTGAATGTCGGCCTGACGGATTTGATTTTCCAGGATACGTTTGCACTAAGCTTAGTCAACGACCCGACCAAAACGAATGTAAAATCGGGACAGATCTGGGTGAATGCCATGAATGCTTTCCCGTTTGAAGGAAGCCTGGAACTTTACCTGCTGGATGCCAATTACCAGACTATTGCCGTAGTTTCCGGAACAAGTGCTATTGAATCAAGCGTTTTCGGGTCGGTGGTGAACGGGATCATGCAAAAGAAAAGCCAGGTTTACTTCCCGGTTTCGGAATCCGTTTGTGATAACATCGCTTCGGTCAAACACTGTATGATCAAATTGAAACTGAATACCTACAATGCGGGCGGGGCCAACGTACAGGTTCCGATTCCTGCAAATGCATTCTTCAAGTTTAAACTGGGTGCGAATCTAACTCTTGAAAATCACCTGTAATGAAGAAACTACTTTTTGCATGCACGCTCTTATTTTTAGCAGGAAATTCCTTCGGTCAATCTACTTTCCCGGTTTTCAGGGATAGTTTGTTACACCGCAACCGGTTGCTTATCAACGGGAATTTCGATGTTACCGGAACTTCCATGCGGAAGGAATTCGTGAATACACTGGCTTTCGGCGGGTATATTGATCCGGAAATGAAAGACCGCACCTTGAAATCCACACGCGGGAATAACCGTATCGGAGCTTTTGCCTCCGGGGAAGTGACTTATGTTTCCGGTGTCTCAAGCTTATTTAAATCCGGGAAATATTCCTGGCTGGTGAAAGGAGGATATTACGCCATCGGGAATATCAATTATACCAAAGACGCTTTCAAATTGAGCTTCTACGGGAACAGCTACCTGGGAGCAGATACGGCGAATCTCACCGGAACACGTGTTTCGGGAATGCAGTTTCAGAAAGCCGGTTTCGGGTTTTACCACAAAAAAACAGGAAGTTCATTGACTTTAAACGTGGTGAATGTCCAAAACCAATTGGGCGGGTACATCCGCAAAGGACAATTCTCCCAGGATCCGAATATGGATTCTGTCAGCCTGCATTTAAATGGCGATATGACCTATTCCTCCGGGAAAGCATTCAGCAAAGGACTGGGGTTTGCCATTGATTTTGATTTTTACCTGAAAGTTCCGTGGCTGAAAGATTCGGCTACTTTCCAGTTTTCAGTACAGAATTTAGGAGCAGCCTATATGTTTGAGCCTCAAACCAGCTATTCTCCGGATTCGACTTACCATTACAGCGGATTTACCCTGGATCAGATCAAGAACAGCGGAAATTTGTTCGGAGATAATTTCTCCCTGCTCGATTCCCTGAACGTGGAAAAGAAACAGGTAAAACGTTGGGTGATGGTTCCCGCATATATTCAGATTATGAAATTGGTAGATGTATCTTCGGCTAAAAAACTGCAGAGTTTCTTCGGAATCCGCTTTTATCCCACAATCGGGATTGTGCCGACCGGGTTTGCAGGATTATTCTACCGGTTCGTGCCACGTGTTTCAGCATCGGCAAACGTTGCTTTCGGCGGGTCTTCTACCGTGCGTGGCGGATTGATGCTGGGTTATCACGGAAATAATGTAGGCATTCAATTAGGTACGGACGACATCTACGGCCTGGTATCTAAAAAAGGATTTGGTCAATCAGCAGTAATTCGTTTGTCATGGGTATTCTAAAATATATAATCGTTTCATTGGGTTTGATTTGCGCTTTGGAGTCAAACGGACAGATCGAATTTTACCACGTTTTCGGAGGTTCCGGATACGACAAAGCGGAAGGTGTAGCCCAGCTGCCGGACAGCAGTTATATCGTTACTGGATCTTCTTCCAGTTTTGAAGACGCGCCTTCGCAGGCATTTTTGATGAAGCTCGACAAGCAAGGCTTCCATGTCTGGTCAAAGGTTTACGGCGGACCGGAATTCGAAGAGGGCAGAAGAGTGATCCATGTTCCGAATTACGGGTATTACATCCTTGGAACCTCTTCCAGTAATTCAACGGATGGATTTGATGCTTACGTGGTGTTTACCGATCTTTCGGGGAATAAATTGTGGGAAAAATGGTACAACAACGGTGGTTGGGAACGCATTCACGACGCCATTTTATTGCCCGATACCAGTATGGTGATGCTCGGTGAAACGGATGCCAATCCGGAGCAAACTCCTGATCAGTATTTTGTACGCATTGACAAAGACGGGAACGAGATCTGGAATCAGCAGCAAGGAGGTGTCGGAGTGGATTACTTCAATAAAGCCGTAATGGTTACGGATACGACGTTCGCGATTGTCGGGACCGGTTATTTGGCAGATTCACTTAAATCGAAAGCATACATCGGGTATTACCACATAGATGGTTCCATGCTTTGGGACACTTTAACGGGAAGCAACGGGGAATATGTCCTGAATGACATTCAATTGGTATCCAATCAGCTGAAATGCGTGGGTGAAGGAACCAAAGTCGGGAAAACAGATACCGACAACTATCATATTTTCTTCACCACTTCCGGAAGCTACCTTTCAAACGATGACGGATATTCGCAATACCCGAGCCGTTATACCGGATTTGTGAACTACACGGCTCCTCCGGGTGATCGTTATTTTGTAGTAACGCAGGGAAATGATCCGCAGTATTCCTATGCCGGCGGAGAAGATTTTGTGATCAACTGTTTTTACCCGGCCTTTTTCTGGGCAGGTTACGGAGGCGGCTACAATGCTTTGGGCCAGGACCAGATGAACCAGATCATCCAAACCAATGACGGGTACGCGGTATTGGTCGGCTATCACTCAGACCCGGGTTTCAGTACCGGGGGAAGTTCCATGTTCATCGTGAAATTAGGAAATGACAATGCGTTTCCTCCGAATACAGCCCCAACCATTTACAGCATCCTGAGTGTCGAAGATCTGGAAAACAACCCGGATGTATCTATCTACCCGAATCCTTTTACGGAATCGATCCAGGTGGAAAGCACTGCTTCATTGGAAACGATCGAAATTTATGACCTGGCAGGAAAACAAGTATACAGTTCGTCTGTACCGGTTTCTTCCATCCAAACGGCTTCCTGGGAAAAAGGAACTTACATCATTCGTTGTCAGTCAAACGGTATCTGGCATTCGAAGAGGCTGGTGAAATTGTAAAATGTTCAGAAACTTTCCTTTTTTAGTTCTGCTGATTGTTTTTCTCCCGTTTTGCGGGTGTGAAACGAAGAAGAAAACACCGGAAATTAATAAAAGTGAACCGGAGGCAATTATTTATATCAATGATAAATTGCCACCTGATTCTGCATTTTTGAAGAAATCACATGTCCCGAAAGCTTATGGTAAAAAGCTCTTCTTCAAGGTTTTCATACAAGATTTCCCGGAATTTTGGGAAGCCTTCGGGAAAGCTTTGGAAGCTAAGGATTATACGCAGTTGGATTACTACATAACCGAAAAACTAGTTATTGAAGGACATGAAGACCACGATCCGAAATTTACATTGGCTGGGAGAAGGAGAATAGACAAAGTACTGGAAATCTATGAAACCGGCGGATTTTATGATCTGGAATCAGATAAATCACTTGGTAACGAAGAACTGTTCAAACGGAAAGCGGAAGAGAACCGGGATTATAAAAAAGGAGCCAATATGCAGTGGATTGAAGAATTTATTTTTGAGAACAAAGGATCCGGCTGGAAGTTGATTTCCGTATTTTGTGATACCAGGAACAACTAACTATTTATATACTTTTGAAACTTTATTTTTCGCTTTGCAAAACACACTCTTAACTCTCAGTGATTCGCTTCCATTGACCTGTTCCCGTTCCGGAACGTGCTGTCATGGGAATCTAGTGCGGCTCAATCCGTGGGAACTGATGCGTTTGGCCAGGGCGAAAGGAATGTCCCCGGAAGCATTCCGGGATCAATATACGCTGAATGCAGGTGCTGTTTTGCATTTCAACGGTTCACCCAATCACACTGGAAAATCTTCCTGCGGCTTGTACGAACCGGGAAAAGGATGCAGTGTACATCCGACACGGCCGTTGGCTTGCCGTTTATTTCCTCTCGGACGGCAAATTCAGAATGGATTAGCCCAATACATGCATGAAGGACCGTCATTTCCATGTTTGAAAGAATGCCCGGAAGTACTGCAATTGCCGGAACTAACGGTGCAGGAATATTTGGTCGGGCAGGAAACAGCGCTATTTGAACAGGCGCAGGATATTTACCTGGAAATGATGCAGAACCTGGCGGATATTTCCTTTGAATTGCTGCTGGATACCGGTTTGGCTGAATCGGGAGATACACAGGTACTGGCTTCCTGGAGAAAATCGGGAACATTGGACAGCACAGCATTGGTAAAAAAGCTTCCGGCCGAATGGCTGGATGTATTGATGGTTCCGTCTTCGGTAGAACAATCCGGAGAACTGATCCGTTTCGCGGAGGCACATCAGGAACTCCTGAACAGGAAAATCACGGAATTGTCGGATAGTTTAACAACCTTCGGTTCCATCCGTGAAGCAGCACAATGGATGATGTCACTGGCTTTATTTTTAGCTCACGCCATCGGCGCCGATGCCAGAGGTTTATCCGAACATTGGATAGAAATTGCCAAAAGCCACGGTGCGAAAGAGTAAAAACGTGCACGTGTTTTTCGTGAACCGAAGCCAATCTCACGAAGACTTTTGTTCATAGCAAGGGAACCTTTGTTAATATCACGAAGACCTTTGTTAATCTCGCGGAAACCTCTGTTAATATCACGGAGACTTTTGTCAATCTCCCGCGAATCTTTGTCAATCTCACAGAGACTTCTGTTAATCTCCCGGAAACTTTTGTCACTAGTTCCGAAACAGAAGTGATTCTTTAACCGACAGGAATCCATGTGAAACTTTTCGGGAATCCATTTAAAACGAACCGGATACGTTTGAAAGAGCCAGCCGTGTACAATTCGCAATTCAGAATCCGGTATTGGTAATTAGAATAAATTAACTTTTGGCGTAAAAATCGATTCAACCTTTTACCTATCTTTTCTCCTAAATAAATGAAACCACTCCATTACTAACCGGGTTTGTACCGTTACCATCACAATTTTTAAAACGATTGCCATGGAGAAGAAACAAACGCCAAAGATGAGCCGGAGAGAGCGCAAGAAAGCCATGACTCCGGAAGAACGTAAAAAAAGAAAAAGAAAACGCCGGATAATCTGGGGATCAATCATTTTGGTATTGGTCATTTTCAGACTGTTGCTGCCGTATATCGTGTTGAAATACGTCAACGGGAAACTGGAAAACCTGGAAGAGTATTACGGCCATGTGGATGACATTGACATTCATTTATATCGCGGTGCCTACGTGATTAAGGATATCCGTATTCTCAAACGGGTAGAGAAAAAAGGCAAAACCGGTGAAAAAGATACGATCCCGTTCTTCAAGTCTCCGTCTATTGATTTGTCCATTGAATGGAAGGCCATCTTCCATGGTGCCATTGTGGGGGAAATCAGTGTGGAAGAACCCGTTGTCAATTTCGTGAAAGACAAACACAAAGGGGAAGATGTGAAAGCCGATACAGCTGATTTCGCGCAATTGGTAGATGATTTGATGCCGGTGACCATTAACCGTTTCGATATCCATAACGGCCAGGTCCACTATCACGATTTAGGTGCAAAACCTAAATTGGATATCGCCATGAAGAACATCAATATCACCGCAACGAACCTCACGAATGTAACCGACAGTAAGGAATTGCTTCCGGCAACACTTACTGCCAGTGCAGAGGCTTACGAAGGAAAATTCGCCCTGAATGCGAAATTCGACGGACTGGCCAAGAAGCCTACCTTTGATATGAACGTTTCCATGAACAATTTGAACCTGGTGTTACTCAATGACATGCTCAGGGAATACGGAAACTTCGACGTCAAAAAAGGAACCTTCAGTATGTATGGTGAATTTGCCGCCAAACAAGGAAAATTCGGTGGTTACGTAAAACCATTCCTGAAAAACCTGGATATTGTTCAATGGAATAAGGAAGAAGGAGACTTCAAGCAAATTTTGTGGGAAACGCTGGTTGCCAGTGCAGCTGAAATCCTTCAGAACCAGAAAAAAGAACAATTGGCAACCAAAATCAATATCAACGGTACATTTGATAAAGTACATTTGAATACCTGGCGGGCAATTAGTTATGTTTTAAGGAATGCATTTTTACATGCTTTGAAACCTTCAGTTGATAATTCGATAAGTATTAATAACCTGAAGGAGGGAGGAAAGAAAACATTCCTCGAAAAAGTGTTCGGAGGTAATCCGGAGAAAAAAGAGGCACGTAAAGAAAAGAGAGAAGCACGAAAAGAAAAGCGGGAAGCTCGCAAAAACGAACGTAAAAAGAAATGATGACACTCAAACTTCGGCTTTGGCCTGTATTACTGATTTTGTTCCTTGGAGTAGCGGGGTATTTGACCTATCTCTTTATCCAGAAACAAAAAATGCTGAATTTACTGGTGCCGGAGGTAACGGAAATTACATTGATAAAGGCGGATATCCACCAGGATACCGCTTTTGTCGAAGTGAACACAATCGTGGTCAATAAAGCTCCTTACGAGATGAATATCGACAGCGTGATCTGCGATCTGGCGTTGGGGGGAACCTTACTGGTGTCGACCCGGAATTATGTGGGTTTGCACCAGAAAAGCGGTCAGGCTGATTCGGTGACTTTTTCGGTGAAAATACCGATCAGCCACACGCGCAACAAGATCATGAGTCTCCAGGGGAAAGATTCCACCGGGTTGAGTATCTCTGCGGTGATCGTTTATTCGGGAATGAAAGTACCTTTTATCAAAAGTCAAAAGATCGAAGTTCCTGTTCCGCCTCAATTCAAGCTGATCAAAACAGAGAAAAAAGTCAAATTGTTCAAAAAGGACATCGAAGCACAACTTTTCCTGGGGATTATCAACGAGGGAAAAAACCTATCGCTGGACCTGCATGATTTGCAGTATGAAATAAAAATAGGGGATGACCTGGCTTCCAGGGGGAAATTTCCGAGAGACTTTTCCCTGCGTCCGCAAAGCTCCCAGGTATTGAGGCTTCCGCTGAACCTGAAAATGAACCATCCGCTGGAAACGATCTTTAAGGTAATCGGGGATAAAGACCGCGTAACGTTCCGAATCAAACTCAGTGGTTACCTGGATGTAGGAAAGATGAAACGGATACCTACTGTGATTTTTGCTTCCGGTAAAATGGAACTGGTGGATGAAGAGAAGAAAAAGGAGGATAAAAAACGCGAGAAAGAAAAGAAAAAAGAACGCCGTAAGGAAAAAAGGGAAGACAAAAAAGAAGCCCGCCTGGAAAAACGCGAAGAGCGGAAAGAAAAACGGGAAGACAAAAAACAATAAACATGTAGGCCCGCGATTAATCGCGGGCCTACATGTTTTACCAAATAAATGCTTCCTCCGTAAACCAATCACCGTGTACGCGAAGCGTCTGTTCGATCACATCCCTCACACATCCTTTTCCACCGAAATAGGGCGACTGATAATGAGAAATATGCTTGATCTCTATCGCTGCATCCTGCGGACAAGCAGCCATGCCAACGATTTGCATTACCTCGTAATCGGGAAGGTCATCTCCCATATACAATACTTCCTGATCCTTCAACTGATGTTTTTCCTTCATCTGCTGGTAAACCTGTGCTTTGTGCGAAGAACGCAAATGTACTTCCGTTACTCCCAAATGAATCAGGCTTGTTTTTACATCTTCCGAGTTTCCTCCGGTGATGATAAAAACTTTGTATCCTTTTTTGACTGCGTACTGAATAGCGTATCCGTCTTTGGAATTCAACCCGCGCAGGAGTTCTCCGTGATAAGGAAAAACCGTTCCGTCTGTCAAAACACCGTCAATATCAAAAATAAATGTCGAAATAGCGTTTAAGCGCTCCTTGTAGCTAATCATGCTGGTGGTGTTTGAGGATACTTTTAGTCAAGGTCTGGTAGATGTTTTTCTGGTCCGGTTCCAGCAATTGCAAATGTTTTTTGATCGTGCTTTGATCATTGCGCACTGCAGGGCCTGTTAAAATATCGTGCGGATGATTGGTTTGTATCTTCTCCATCGTCTGGTTGATCAATGGTTTCAGCCAATCGAACTGAATGTCGTGTTCCTCGCAATAATGCGCCGCAAGGTCGATGATGTGGTTCGTGAAGTTATTCGCAAATACAGCTGCAACGTGCAGGTACTGGCGTTTATCTTCCGAGAGCTCAATGGCATTTCCGCTGAATGTTTTTCCGAGTTTCAGCAAGAAAGATTTGAATGTCGGATCTGCAGTTTCAATAAAAAGCGGTAATCCCTTCCAGTTTATTTGCTGGTCGGCCTTAAAACTTTGCAGCGGATAAAAAGTACCTACCGGGTATTTGGTTTTCAAATGGTTCAGGTTCACGGTTCCCGAAACGGAAACCACCGGGGCGTATTTTGAAATAAGCTGCACCATCTCTGCCATCGTGTTGTCGTTCACAGCACAAAAAACAATGTCAAAATCAATGAATTCCTTGAAATCATTGGTGAACTGTACATCTTTCACATCCATGGGAATGGGCAAGTTGTTCCCCGAACGCGAATAAACGGTCAGGTTTGTTTGTCCCAATTCGATCAGGTGCTTGAGGAAATGAATTCCCACATTTCCCATTCCGACTATTCCGATTTTTAATTTTTGGCTCATGCTTCAAAGTTAAAATTTATTGATGAATGAGGAAATAAGAGTTAGGCGATTAATCACCAACTACCGGTATGCACGAAATCCGGGATCAACTGAAATGGAAACGTTAAAAAATTGATTTGCAAGATATTTTGTTTTATATATGCAGAACCACGCAGCGATTTGTTGTGTGTATACACTATTTAAATACTGAATTATGAAACGAATGAAACTTCAGCTAGTTTTGTGCGCCCTTTTTTGTCTGTTGGGCTCACAATGGAACCATGCGCAAGTAGCCAGCGCAAATTGTTTACCGCCTTCGAATGCCTCCTGTAAATACAACAAGGCTTCCAACTCGGTCACCTTAAACTGGAGCCCTGCACCGGGAGCAACTGGATACACGGTTTATTTGTATGTAGGAGATCCGATGTGTTGTCCGAATTATCCGGGGCCTTCTTCCAGTGTTTTAATTCCTGTCGGAGGTACGTCTGTCACTATCCCGCTATCATCCTATCCGTGTTTTTCATGGAGTGTAAGAAGCGAGTGCGGCCCAAATACTTCCAGCGCATACACCAAGCAGGAATGCATGTGTGTTACTACCCAGAGCCAGCCATGCAGCACGTTTGACGGAAGTTCTCCGGCCGGAAATTGGACGGCTGTTGGGGTAACCACTGCTTACACGGATGTAAATCCGCTGGATGGTACGAATTGCTTGACTCTGGGAGACCTTTCCGGAACTTCCTATTACAGCAACTCAGTGGATTATACCAACCTGGGACAGAATTACCTGGGACAATGCCTTTGTTTTGATGTGCAGTTGGTTTACGCTTATGCAGGCGGTGGCGGACTTCCGTACAACCCTAAAATTTATCTTTCAGACGGTGTGAATACCATTGTTTTTGTTGCCAATGTAGGATTGAATCCTGGAGATGGCTGGGTAAGCGTATGTGCACCGATTGCGCATTGTGCCGGAGGAGTGCCGCCGAGCAATGCTGATGGAACATGGGTATTTGGAACACCGGGCATGACTTGTGCTGATTTTGATAATATCATAGATAACACGACTACGATTTCCATCACGCCGGAGGTAAACAGTTCTCCATCAGAAGTGAAACACTATGACAACATTTGTGTAAGAGATTGCCGGGTAGCTTGCAACAGCAATTTCACGCTGAATACTTCAATCAGTTCATCTACCGGAACTGCCAATGCTTCCGTTGTATTGGATTTTGTAAACCCGACTTCTACTTATATTGTTGATTGGGGTGACGGAACATCTTCAGGGATCGGTAGTCATACCTATGCTTCTGCGGGTTATTACAATGTGTGTGTAACGGAAATCACGGCACAACAGGAAATATGCCGTACGTGCATCCGTTTCTGTTATGAAACTGCGCAGGTAAGTACAACACCGGCTGAGAAATCCATCAATCCATCCCACGGGTTCTCCCTAAAAGATTTGGAACGAATCGCAGACGAGGAATTGAAAATGGTTCAGGTACAACAAGGATACACCATTTTACCGAATCCTGCCAAAGATTACATCCAGGTGCATACGGAGCTTTCCAAAGAAGAAACAGTTTCCATTGAACTGATCGACATGGGAGGGAAGGTACTTGCGAATAAATCCGGTGTTTATGAAGCAGGAGGACAAAAAATAGAGTTGGATACGAAGCGTATTTCAAATGGAATCTACATTTTGAAAGTACGAATCGGTGATACGGAGAAATCATCCCAGGTATCTATCGTTAAATAAATAAATCAGTAGGGACGCGATGCGTCGCGTCCCTACTGATATCAATTATAAATAAAAAAGGCGGTTCATTTGAACCGCCTTTTCTGTTATTTTCCGTGACATTGTTTGTATTTCTTGCCGCTTCCGCAAGGACAAGGATCATTCCGGCCTATTTTAGGTTCCGTTGAAACGATCGGTTGTTGTTTCTCGCGCTGCGGTGCCGAATTGCGCATAGCTTCCTCGTATCCTTCACTTCCGCTGAAACGTGGCATTTCCGTGCTGGAGGAAGTCGATTCGATCTGTGCTTTTTCGTAATTGTTTTGAGTAACATCCTGGTTAGTTGTCTGGATATCGTCCAGCTGATCTCTCGGAACGTCTGCTTTCACTAAGAATTCAACCGTTTCGTTGCTCAAACGCGCGTTCATTGCTTTAAATAGTTCGAATGATTCCAATTTGTAGATCAGCAACGGATCTTTCTGTTCGTAAACCGCTTGCTGAACAGAACTGCGTAAATCGTCCATCTCGCGCAGGTGCTCTTTCCACTCGTTGTCGATCATTCCAAGTACGATGTTGCGCTCCAGTGCACTCGGAACAGATGCTCCGTTTGATTCGTAAGCTTCTTTCAGGCTCACCACCAAAGGCATGGTTTTCACACCGTCCGTAATGATAAACTGGATGTTCTGGTATTGCGACATCGTTTCGTATACATGCTTGATCTGAGGCATGGAAATTTCAGCCAAACGATTGTTCTTGCGTGTATAATGTTCCATCACACCGTCGTAAAGGTCATTTACCAGGTCATCGTATTTCGCTGTTTTGAATTGTTCTTCGGATACCGGTGATTCCATACCGATGATACGGATCATGTCGATGTTGAAGTTTTCGAAAGAACCTCCCTGATGTGTATTTACCAATCCTTCGATCACGTCGTAGAACATATTGGAAACGTCTACACTCAAACGATCCCCGAAAAGTGCATTGCGGCGTTTTTTGTAAATCGCTTTACGTTGTGCGTTCATCACGTCATCGTATTCCAACAAACGCTTACGGATACCGAAGTTGTTTTCTTCTACTTTTTTCTGTGCACGTTCGATGGATTTCGAAACCATGCTGTGCTGGATCACTTCGCCTTCTTTCAATCCCAAACGGTCCATGATCTTTGCAATACGCTCCGAACCGAATTTACGCATCAAATCGTCCTCCAGGGAAACAAAGAAAGTAGAAGATCCCGGATCTCCCTGACGGCCCGAACGACCTCGAAGCTGTCTGTCTACACGGCGTGAATCGTGTCTTTCCGTACCGATGATCGCCAAACCTCCGGCTTCTTTCACTCCTTCACCCAATTTGATATCGGTACCACGACCGGCCATGTTCGTTGCAATTGTTACTGCTCCGGCTTTACCTGCGTCAGCTACGATTTCTGCTTCTTTCTGGTGGTATTTCGCGTTCAATACCTGGTGAGGAATGTTGCGCATTTTCAACATACGGCTCAATAGCTCGGAAATCTCTACGGTTGTTGTACCAACCAATACAGGTCTTCCTGCCTGAACCAGTTTATTCACTTCTTCAATAACCGCTGCATATTTTTCACGCGCAGTTTTGAATACCAAATCATTGTCATCCTTACGGGCAATCGGACGGTTGGTAGGAATTACCACTACGTCTAATTTGTAGATGTCCCAGAATTCTTTTGCTTCCGTTTCTGCCGTACCGGTCATACCAGCCAGTTTGTGGTACATACGGAAGTAGTTCTGAAGGGTAACTGTTGCATACGTTTGTGTTGCAGCTTCTACCGTTACATTCTCTTTTGCTTCGATCGCCTGGTGCAATCCGTCTGAATAACGGCGGCCTTCCATGATACGACCTGTAGATTCATCCACGATCTTGATCTTTCCGTCCATGATCACGTACTCCACTTCTTTTTCGAAGAGGGCGTAAGCTTTCAATAATTGGGAAACGGAATGGATACGCTCGGATTTAACCGTGTAATCGCGGATCAATACTTCTTTTTTATCTGCAAACTCTTCTTTCGGAAGGTTTTGTTTCTGCAATTGAGCGATTTCGGATGAAATATCCGGCATTACGAAGAAATTGCGGTCGTCGTTCCCGGAGATCAAATCAATTCCTTTTTCCGTTAATTCAACCGTGTTTTGTTTTTCATCGATCACGAAGAATAACTCCACGTCGATTTTCTTCATTTGTCTTCCTTGCTCGGCCATGTATTGGTTCTCCACCTTTTGCAAGTGAGACTTGATACCCGGTTCCGAAAGGAATTTATGCAATGCTTTGTTTTTAGGCAAACCTCTGTGAGCACGAAGCAAGGCAATTCCACCTTGTTCCAAAGCTGTTTTCTGGTCCATTCCTTCAACTGTTCCGCCGTTGATTACCGTCAGCAATCTTTTTGCGTCAGCCAAAGCCTGGTTTACATATTTACGCTGAGCCTCAACGATCAATTCCACACGAGGTTTCAATTCGTAGAACTCGTGCTGATCTCCTTTTGGAGTTGGCCCTGAAATAATCAATGGAGTACGTGCATCATCAATCAATACGGAATCGACCTCATCGACAATGGCAAAATGTTGTTTGCGCTGTACCAGGTCTTCCACAGCACTCGCCATGTTATCACGCAGGTAATCGAAACCGAATTCGTTGTTCGTTCCGAAAGTAATATCCGCCATGTAAGCCTCTCTGCGCGCTTCTGAATTCGGCTGGTGTTTGTCGATACAATCTACCGTTAATCCGTGGAACTGGTACAAAGGCCCCATCCACTCGGAGTCACGTTTTGCCAGGTAGTCGTTCACCGTTACTACGTGAACTCCTTTTCCTGAAAGGGCATTCAGGTAAACCGGAAGTGTTGCAACCAATGTTTTACCTTCCCCGGTTTGCATCTCGGCAATGTTTCCGCGGTGCAATACAGCTCCACCCATCAGCTGAACGTCGTAATGAACCATTACCCATTCAACGGAAGCTCCTGCAGCTGTCCATTTGTTGCTCCAGATTGCTTGATCTCCTTCAATGGTAATACCGTCTTTTCTGGTAGCAAGTGTTTTGTCCAGTTCGGTAGCAGTAACTGTAAGCTGGCCGTTTGCTGCCCAGCGTCTTGCTGTTTCTTTCACCACAGCAAATGCTTCCGGAAGGATTTCTTCCAATACCTTTTCAATGGTTTCATTGACTTCCTTCTCTTTTGCATCGATGCTTTCGTAGATTGCTTCTTTCTGATGCAAAGGCATATGAGGATCGTTCGCTTTCTTGGTCAGGTCGGCAATTTCTGCTTCCAAACCTGCAATAGCGTCCTGCACTTTCTGTTTAAACTTGGCTGTTCTACCACGTAAAGCGTCGTCAGAATCGTTCTGTAATGTGTTGAATATTTCTCCAACTTGTTGAATAACAGGTTGGTATTTTTTTTGATCAGTCGCTGACTTATCGCCTAAGATTTTCTTTAAAATTCCTCCTAACATGGTGTTTATTATAAATCGAAGCCAAAAATAATGAAATTCCCTGACGCTTCTTTAGTTATTGGTGGCTGTTCGTCATAAATTATTCCAAAATTCCGGAACGGACAAATTGTCATGCCGCATGTCTTTCAGATATACATTTGAAAGCCGGATAAACGATGAAAGGTGCTCAATTGCAGGAATAATAAGGATTCTGCCCATCTGTCACCCCGCAGTTTGTTCCGGAAAGATATCATTCCTCACAAAAATAGTTGGTAGATCAATCGGATATCTCTATTTTCGCCCCGATAATTACCTAAAAAAGATGTATGAAAAAACGTATTTTTTCTCTTTCGTTTGCTGCTATTCTTCTGGTCTCATGCAAAAAAGACTATTCCTGTACTTGTACCGACACGTATACTTACAACGGTGAAACAGAAATGGAGACTTACTCTTACCCGGTAAAAGCCGCTACGAAGAAACAGGCCCGTGCAGCATGTCATGATGTAGAGATTACCTATGATGAGACCGAGTCGGAAAAAACAGCCTGTGAACTAAAGTAAATAATGAACCCTATAAATAATAATCAATAATGAAAAAATCAATCATGGTCATTGCGCTTGCCGGAATGGCTTTAGCGTCTTGCAAAAAAGACTATTCCTGCTCTTGTACGGATACGGATATCTACAACGGTGAAACGGAAGTAACGACTTACAATTACAAAGTGGAAGGAGCTACCAAAAAACAAGCTCAGGCAGCGTGCAACGAAGCAAAAGTTTCCTATGTAGATGGCGCTGATTCTTATACCACTCAGTGTGAGTTGAGTAAATAATCATCTTCTAAAGATTTAAACTATGAAAAAATCAATATTCGCTTTAGCAGTAGCAGGAATGGCCCTGGTGTCATGCAAAAAAGACTATTCATGTACTTGTAACAGTTCCGGTGTTGACTATTATGACTCGGATTTAGATGGTACGGAAGAAGCGCATCCATATGCAAATACCTACAACATTAAAATTGAAGGTGCAAATAAAACACAGGCTGCGGCTGCATGTACTGAAGCCACTATCAAACAGCAGGATGGAATGGACACCTATGAATATACCTGTGATTTGTCTAAATAATTTCGTTACTAATTTTAAGATATGAAAAAATTAATATTCGCATTTGCATTGCTTGGAATGGCTTTAGTTTCCTGCAAAAAGGACTATTCCTGTACTTGTACGGAAACCGGAACCAATTATTATGACTCTGATTTTGATGGAGTAGATGAAGCACACCCTTATTCAAATACTTCTAACTATAAGATAGAAGGAGCTACTAAGACAGACGCTATCGCAGCTTGTAATGAAGCAAAGATTACTTCGCAGGATGGCCTGGACACTTACGAGTACAAGTGCGATCTTTCTAAATAAAAAATAAGAAACTTTCCTGGAATGCCGGTATTGTCTTTCTGACGAACCGGCATTTTTTATACCGTAAAATCAATCGGGGAATTCTGTTTGTCGGGTGTTTCATTTGGCGTAAAAGTTGTATCTTTGCGCATGCAAGAAATGATCCTTATCCTTGATTTCGGTTCGCAATACACGCAGTTGATTGCACGCCGGGTACGCGAATTAAATGTTTATTGTGAAATCCACCCGTGGAATAAAATTCCGGAATTGGGTGCACACATCAAAGGGGTAATTTTGTCAGGAAGCCCTTTCTCGACAAGAGACCCGGAATCTCCGAAACCGGACTTAAGTGCCATAAAAGGAAAGTTCCCATTGCTTGGAGTGTGTTTCGGTGCACAATACATGGCGCAGAATTTCGGAGGGGAAGTACTTCCTTCAACGATCAGGGAGTACGGACGTGCAAATCTTTCTTTTGTAGATAATTCCAATGAATTGGTGGCAGGAATGTCAACCGGTTCACAGGTTTGGATGAGTCACGGAGATACGATCAAGAATGTTCCGGATTCCTGGCAGATTATTGCATCCACCAAAGATGTTCAGGTTGCAGGATATGTGATCAAAGGAGAAACCACTTATGGGATCCAGTTCCACCCGGAAGTTTATCATTCATTGGAAGGAGCAATCTTACTGAGAAACTTTATCGTAGAAATTTGCGGCTGTTCTCAAAACTGGACACCGGATTCATTTGTAGAAAGCACCGTTGCAGAATTAAGAGAAAAGTTGGGGAACGATAAAGTGATCCTGGGACTTTCCGGAGGAGTGGATTCTTCGGTAGCTGCCATGTTGCTTCACAAAGCAATCGGGGATCGTTTGCACTGCATTTTCGTAGATAACGGATTGTTGCGTAAAAATGAGTTCAATTCCGTTTTGGAAAGCTATAAAGGATTAGGATTGAATGTAAAAGGAGTAGACGCTTCACAGGACTTTTATGCGGCGCTTTCCGGATTGACAGACCCGGAATTGAAGCGCAAGGCAATCGGAAAAGTTTTCGTGGACGTTTTTGATGCCGAATCCAAATTGGTAACGGATGCAAAATGGCTCGGGCAGGGAACCATTTACCCGGATGTGATCGAATCGGTTTCCGTAAACGGAGGACCGTCCCAAACCATCAAATCGCACCACAACGTAGGCGGTTTGCCGGATTATATGAAATTACAGGTTGTTGAGCCTTTGAGATTGTTGTTCAAGGATGAGGTAAGACGTGTCGGAAGATCATTGGATCTGCCGGAAAACATCCTGAACAGGCATCCTTTCCCGGGACCGGGATTGGGAATCCGTATTTTGGGAGAAGTTACTGCAGAAAAAGTGCGTATTTTACAGGAAGTGGATGCCATTTTCATTGATGGATTAAAAGAACACGGTTTGTACAACGACGTTTGGCAGGCAGGAGCGATTTTCTTACCGATCCAGTCCGTTGGAGTAATGGGAGATGAAAGAACCTATGAAAATGCGGTTGCTTTGAGAGCTGTAAGTTCTACGGATGGTATGACAGCGGATTGGTGTCATTTACCGTACGAATTTTTGGCCCTGATCTCCAATAAAATTATTAACCAGGTAAAAGGAATTAACCGTGTCACTTACGATATCAGTTCCAAACCGCCTGCAACCATCGAGTGGGAATAATACACGTTTAAAAAGTTTCAACGTTTAAACAATTGAACCTTTTGAACGCTTGAACATTTTAAACAGTTGAACATATTTAATATTATGAAGTACTTCATTTTTCTTTGTTTACTTGTTTTTTCCAAAGGAATGTTTGCCCAGGTCGATAGCAAAGACTGGGTTTACGAATATTCCAACGGGAAGAAGTATGCAGTTCACATTGCCCAGGCCGGAAACACCTTGTGGGGAATTCACACCACTTACAACGTTACGGTAGAGGATATAGTTGCCGCGAACCCCGGAATTGAAAAAGGGGTGAAAGAAGGATTCCGTTACCTGATCCCAATGGGAGGTGCGGATATGAAAGTTCAAAGCGGTACGATTGTACGTGAGCATACCGTTGAAAAAGGAGAAACAGCCTTTTCGGTTGCGAAAAAATACAATTCTTCCGTAGACGACTTGTTAAAGTACAACCCAGGAATTGACAAAGGACTGAAGGTAGGGCAGGTGCTGAAAGTGGTCGTTGCTCCGACATCTGAAGCTGCAACGCCCAAAGTGGAAGATAAACCGAAAGTAACGCCTCCTTCGGTAACATTTACAGATACGGTCCTGGTTTATGAAGTAAAAGCAAGCGAAACGTTATATACGATTTCAAAACGTTTCATGGTTCCTGTCAGCGACCTTCAGAAATTCAATAACCTGAAGTCAACGACCATCAAACCGGGAGATGTTTTAAGAATCCCGCTGAAAAAGGAAAATGTAAAACCGGTTCCGATCCGCGAAGTAAAACCGAAAGAGGAAGTCCGGAAAATAGACGAAGAACTGATCTTCAAATCCAAGACGAAATACAACATTGCTGTTTTACTGAGTTTCGGATTGAATGATAAGTCCGGGAATTCCGCTTTGAAAAACCTGGCAACAGAGTTTTACATGGGAGTTGAACTGGCTGCGGATTCGCTGGAAAAACTGGGATTTGATGCAACGATCAAAGTGGTAGATATTCCGTTGGATTCCGTGGGCATCATGAAGATTTTGAACACATCGGAAATGAAAGGAATGGACCTGATATTCGGGCCATTGGTACCGCAAAGTGCAGATATCGTAGGAAGATGGTGCGGACAGCAAAAGATTCGCATGGTTTGCCCTTCGGCTTGTAATAGCTCTTTATTGAAGAACAACCCGTATATCTACGCATCGGTAACGTCAGACATGACACAGCAGGAAGTATTGGCGAAATACACGATCGATAAGTTTAAAACAGCGCAGATTATCCTGGTAAATCCCGGAAATACAAAAGACCAGGATTTATTCGATGCTTACAGAAAACGCTTCATCGAATTGTCCAAGAAAAGCGGCAATATCAAGCTGATCGAGGCAAAAATGTCTGATTTCACCACATACATTCGAAAAACAGGTGAATCGGTGGTGGTTTTCCCTTCACGCGATAAAGGACACGTAATCAGTTTTATCAATTCACTGCACAAAGCGGTCGGGAAAGCCCCGAATGCAGATGTAACCGTTCTTGGTGTGAAGGAATGGGCTGGTTTTGATGATGTTTCCGGATACTACAAAACGAAATACAAAATTACCTGGGCTTCTTCCAGTGATTTAAATTATTCCCTGCCGGATACACAGGCATTGCTTCGTTTGTACCGCAAGAAATACCGCGCGGATATGAATAAGCCCGGAGCGCATGGATTTGATGTGGTTTATTACTTTGTGAAAACCTTATTGATGAAAGAAGATGTTCCGAGTGAAGTAATCAACGCATTTGATCTGAAGGCAGCTGTGCCGGGCGGAGGATATGAAAATCAATCGTGTTTCATTCTGACACACGTAGACTATGAATTAATTCGAGTGGGAGTTTTCTATGAATAAGGAAACAATCGGGCAAGAGTTTCGCGCACTGCAACTCTTTATCTGCAATGAATTGGAACGCGTTGACGGAACCGGAAAATTTTCGGAAGACGCATGGGAACGAACTGAAGGTGGTGGGGGAAAAACACGGACTATCCGCAACGGTTCGGTCATAGAGAAAGGCGGAGTAGCTTTTTCGGAGGTGTATGGGCCTGTTTCCAACGAAATGAAAACCCAGCTGAAGATGGAAGGAAACCAGTTCTATGCAACGGGAGTTTCCATCGTTCTGCATCCGAATAATCCGCACGTTCCGATCATTCATATGAATGTGCGTTATTTTGAATTGGATAACGGAATTCACTGGTTTGGAGGTGGAATTGATTTGACACCACACTATGTTATTCACGAACAGGCTGTTTCGTTTCATCACAAATTGAGAACGGTTTGTAACAAATACGACGAATCATTCTACCCGAAATTCAAAGAATGGGCAGACGAGTACTTTTACCTGCCTCATCGTTCCGAAACGCGCGGAGTAGGAGGGATTTTCTTCGACCATTTGAATAATCATTTCCAGTTGAATAAAGAACAACTGTTCCGTTTCTGCATCGATTTGGGTCAAAGTTTCCCCTTTCTGTATGAAGAACAGGTTGAATTGGGCAAGAACAAGGCCGTTTCGGATGCTGAAAAGCAGTGGATGAATTACCGGAGAGCACGTTATGCGGAGTTTAACCTGGCATTCGACAGGGGAACCAAATTCGGCTTGTATTCCGGTGGAAGAACAGAGTCGATCTTAATGAGTATGCCGCCCATTGCCGAATGGGAGTACAATTACCAGCCTGCACCGGATTCCCCGGAAGCGAAGACACTCGCTTATTTGAAGGAAAAACACAGGTATTTATAATTGAAAATCATTGAAAAGCGTAGGGACGCGATGCTTCGCGTCCCTACGAAATTTATATTCCAACGATCAAATTCTGTATGTTTTAAAATTAAAGCATTTACCTGTTCTGTGTAAATATCTTTAAGATTCCTTCAATACCTGTTATTTTTAACAGAACGAATTTCATTTAGAGGCAACTATCGGTTCTTTCTTCCGTAACTTTGACGTATCAATTAATGATTTATTAAATGATTGTGAAGAAGAATTTTGTTAAGCTGACACTGCTCAGCTTACTACTTATATCCGGTGCTGCATTTTCCCAACTACAACCTGCATGTCCCAATGCCAATTTCGCCCAGGGCGGATTTAATAACTGGACCGGTTTCACGGGGAATTTAGTTACTCCAATCGCATCAATACCTGTGGTTTGGGATCCTTTTCAGGTAAACGGGGTAGTATCCGGAAGACACACAATCATTACTTCCGGTGGTGTTGATCCATACACTTGCGGAGGATTGCAAATCCTTCCGACGGGATCATTTGTTGTTGCCCGTTTGGGGAATGACGGCACAGGAGCCGAATGTGAGGCAATGCGTTATACATTGAATGTAAGCACTGATAATGCTTTGCTGACATATAAATATGCGGTTGTTACGAGTAGTATAGCAGGAATACCTCATTCTGCTGAAGAACAACCGGGATTAAAGATCCGGATTACGGACCAGTCAGGAAATATTGTGGGTGGAGGCTGTGGAGCATATGATGTATACAGCGGTCAGCCGGGACAAAATTTCCAGGTTTGTCCAATGGGAGGAGATGATATTAACTGGTTGAACTGGTCTACTGCGGTTTTGGATCTTAGTCCATATATCGGTCAGGCAGTTCAGGTTGAATTTGTAACCAATGATTGTTCCCAATCCGGGCATTTCGGGTATGCGTATGTAACCATGAGTTGTCAGCCTTTGGAATTGACGGTTCAGTATTGCGAAGGAGCCAACAATGCGGTATTGACTGCTCCAACCGGTTTTAATCAGTACGCATGGAGCACGGGAGCAACCAGCCCTTCGATCACCGTACCAAATCCGGTTACGGGATCCACTTATTCCTGCACGCTGACAACGATTACCAATTTCGGGTCTTGTTCGGCACAGGTAGATGTAGAAGTAGAACCAACCGTTATTGTTCCGAATTACACGTATACGCAGGCCTGTGGACAGCTGAATGTGCAGTTTACCAATACATCGACCGTCAATAACAACAACATTGTAGCCAACATGTGGAATTTCGGTGATAATTCCACCTCTCCGCAATCCAGTCCGAACCATACGTATGCCACACCGGGTGTCTACACTGTGAGACTGGTTACTTACGAAACTGCCGGTTGCCGGGATACGATTATTCAGCAGGTAACAGTTAAATCCATTCCTACCGCTGATTTTAGTGCTCCGAACACCTGTATGCTGGCTCCGGTAACGTTTACCAATGCCTCAACGGATTTGATCAATCAAACAATGACCTACAGCTGGGATTTCGGGGATGGAACTCCTTTGGAAACAGCTTCCAATCCGACACATATTTATCAAAATGCAGGAACTTATACGATCACTTTGATCGCGACTAACCAGGACGGTTGTACACACACGCGGGTAAGAACCATTACGGTTTATCCGCTTCCGCCGGTTGAAGCCGGCGTGGATCAGCAGCTTTGTCCTTACACACCCATGACGTTGAATGGTTCGGGAGCAATTTCCTATACCTGGAATAACGGCGCAGTGAACGCAACTCCGTTTATACCTTCCGTTGACGGGAAATACATCGTGTGGGGAACAGACGCAAACGGTTGTATCAACAAAGATTCACTGATGGTCACATTCCTGCCTTCACCGGCTGTTTCTGCCGGACCGGATGTGACCGTTTGTGAGAATACCTCCGTTACATTTACCGGAACGGGAACGGCAACCAGCTATACCTGGAATAACGGAATCACGGACGGACAAGCTTACACGCCTGCAGTCGGGACCTATCAGGTTGTCGTGCACGGTTACGATGCTTCGAATTGTTTCGGTCTGGATACTGCTGTTTTGGTGGTAAATCCATTGCCGAATGTCAATGCCGGCCCGGACCAGATCATTTGCCAGGGATCGGCTACAACGCTTGCAGGTTCAGGCGCTGTTTCTTACGATTGGGACAATGGAATCACGGATAACGTTCCGTTTTCACCGGTAAGTGATTTGACCTATACCGTTACAGGAACCTCTGCCTTAGGCTGTACAAATACCGACCAGGTAATTGTTTCCATTGAAGCACCAGTCATTTTTGACATTACCACCGGTTTGGAACCTGCCTGTGAACCACATACGGCAATGATCTTTAACCATTCTACCGGAACACCGAGTGTCAACACCCAATGGGTTTTCGGAGACGGAAATACCTTGTCTAGTACCAATGATACGGTTACAAATCTTTACGAAAACCAGGGATGTTTCGATTTGAGCATTACTTCGACAACTGCTTTGGGATGTTTCTGGTCGCAAACTTACACGAGTTTTATCTGTGTTTACCCGAATCCGCATGCGAATTTCACGGCGAACCCGGGAGTTATTTCCGTCATTGCTCCTGAATCTGACCTGATCAACTCATCTACAGGTGCTACACAGTACATCTGGGATTTCGGAGATGGAACGGAAATTTCCAATGAATTCAGTCCTACACATACATTTGTAGTTGAACCGGAGCAAAATTTCTCCGTTACATTGGTTGCTATTTCCGAACATGGGTGTGTAGATTCAATTACGAAGGTGATATTAATGGAAAAAGGTGTAATTTTGTATGCACCGAATTCATTTACACCGGACGGGAACCAATACAACCCGGTTTTCCTTCCGATTGTTACTTCGGGAGTAGATAAGAATCAATACGAATTAGAGGTCTTCAACCGTTGGGGTGAAATCGTTTTCAGTACGACAGACACCGAAGAAGGTTGGGACGGTACATATAAAGGAATTGCTTGTAAGGAAGGAATGTATTCGTGGAAAATCACGTACAAGACTTCATCAAGTGATGAAAAAAGGGAGCAATTAGGACACGTCAATTTATTGCGTTAATGATTCACTACCGCTTAACAAATCCGGATGATTTGTTTAATAAAATTCAAACCCAGTAAGAAAGGGAGTCCAATCAGGCTCCCTTTCTTCTTTTTAGTTCTTCTTTGATTAATTTCAGTTCCCGGCCGGTTTGACCTTTTACGGACGTGTTTTCATCCGCTCTTCGGAACAAATAAGGGATTACTTCTTTCACAGGGCCATAAGGAACGTATTTCGCTACGTTGAACCCGTTGGAAGCCAGTGTATAGGAAATATGATCGCTCATTCCCAACAATTGGGCGAAGTAAATGCGTTTATCCGTTTTGTCGATTCCTTTCTTTTCGATCAGATCGGCTAAATAAGCAGAAGAATGTTCGTTGTGCGAACCTGCACATAAAGCCATTTGTGAGTAGTTCTCAGGTTCTGTCAAAAACTCCAGTGCTTTGTCGTAATCCGCGTCACAAGTTTGCTTATCCGGTTGAATCGGAGACGGGTAATTGTTTTCCGCCGCTCTTTTTCGTTCTTTTTCCATGTATGCTCCGCGAACAAGCTTCACACCGTATTGAATGTTTTCTGCTTTTGCCCAGGCAATGCTGTCTTTTAAGAATGCCAAACGGTCATGGCGGTACATTTGCACCGTATTGAATACGATTGCGCGCTCCTTGTTGTATTTCAGCATCATTTCGTGACAGATCCGGTCGATTACATCCTGGATCCAGCTTTCTTCCGCGTCTATAAATACGGGAACATCTGCATCGAATGCCGCTTTACAGATGCGGTCAACGCGTTCTACGGTTTCGTGGTATTCTTTCAGGTCACTTTCCGAAATGTGATCTGTACCTGCATTGGTCAATTCCAGCAACCCGAAGCGTGAAATTCCGGTTACTTTGAAAACCGCGAACGGAATTCCCGAATTGCCTTTTGCTTTATGAATCGTAGCGATGATCTCTTTGGTGGTGTACTCGAAATCTTCCGCGCTGGTTTTACCTTCTACGGAATAATCCAGGATCGTTCCTACATGGTGTTTCCACATGGTATCAATCGTCGAAGTACATTCTTCAATCGTTTCTCCGCCGCAGAACTGAGCAAAGATGGTAGACTTGATCATTCCTTTAATAGGAAGACCGATATTCAACCCAAAACGCGTCAATCCTTTTCCGGATTTTACCAGGAAAGGACTAGCCATGACGGAAAAAAGAAAATGTGCCCGTTTCAAATCCTTATCGGACTTGTGTTTGAACGCAATTTCTGTGTTATTAAAAGATATCATGGGGCAAAATTAATCGCTTTCCAGTATTTTTGTTCACCTTTAAACTGAATTTATTTGTTACATCCTTGAAATTGGCGTTTTGAAAAAAATAAAATGTAATTCTTATACCGTAGAAGTAGGTAATCTGGAGCTTTCTTCGTTTCCTGCACTCTTGCAGGAGTCTTACAAAGATGTCCGGAAAGTGATCGTGGTGGATGAGAATACACACGATTTTTGCCTGGAGTATCTCCTGACTTCTTTCCCTACACTCGAAGATGCTGAAGTAATCCTGTTGCCGACCGGTGAGGAGAATAAAGTGATGGAAGTTTGTTTCCAGGTCCTGGAAGCGCTTTCCGATTATGGTATTGTCCGTTCCGACCTGGTGATCACACTGGGTGGCGGAGTAGTAAGTGATATGGGCGGTTTCATCGCTTCTATTTATAAAAGAGGATTGCCTTGTATTCACATCCCGACTTCTTTGATGGGGATGGTGGACGCAGCTATCGGTGGAAAAACGGGCATTGACCTGGGAAATTTAAAGAACCAGATAGGAACATTTTACGATCCGGTAGCTATCTATGTGGATCAGCGCTTTTTGGCAAGCCTGCCGGAAGAAGAATGGAGAAGCGGTTTTGCAGAAGTCCTGAAACATGCATTGATAGCTGATAAAAAAGAATGGGAAAGACTCATTTCCAGTAAGCAGGATGAATTGTTTTCGGAGGCAAACGTGAAAAAGATCCTGGAAAAATCGATCGCTGTCAAAGCGAAAGTCGTTACCGAAGATCCTCTGGAAAAAGGCAGTCGTAAATCCCTGAACTTTGGACATACGATCGGACATGCGATTGAAGGTTATTACCTGGAATTAAACCCGATGTCACACGGAAACAGCATTGCACTGGGAATGATTGCCGAAGCCTATTTGTCGAACGAGAAAGGAACACTTCCGATCGAAGAACTGAATGAAATTGTCCAGGTGATGATGGCTTTATATCCGTGTCCGGAAGATTTGCTGACCGGAGTAGGAGTGATGCTGGAATTGGTGAAGAACGACAAGAAAAATGACCAGCAAGGTGTTCGCACTTGTTTTTTGAATAAAATCGGGGAATGTTCCTGGAATCATCTGATCGATGAAAACGATATCAAAGCGGCTTTTAATTATCTGTACCAGGCTTATTATAAAAATTAAATCCAGTGGGCATGCGATTAATCGCGTGCCCACCGGATTTTTATTTCTTCAATTCCAATAACTTCGATTTGATCTTTTCCAATTTATCGATCAGTACCTCGTTCTGGTTGCTGTGATTTGCTTCGGAAGTGGCTTTATCGACTGATTTCAGGGCTTTTTTTGCGCCGTCGAGCGTATATCCCTGTTCTTTTACCAGTTGATAAATCTTGTTAAAATGCTCAATGTCTTTGACTGTAAATAACCGATTTCCCTTTTTATTTTTTTTCGGTTGAATCACGGTGAATTCTTTCTCCCAAAACCTTATTAAAGAAGTGTTTACATCAAATATGGCAGCAACCTCTCCGATGGAGTAGTACAACTTGGTTAATGCGATATTTTCTAATTTACTCACTGCCAACTATTTTGATTCTGTGAAAATAATGATAATTTTGCACCGTCAGAAATATTATGTCTTTAAAAACTTACATATTTTCGATAGCTGTTGTTCTAATGAGCACCGCGGTACAAGCGCAAACAGCTACAGGTTCTTTACCTCAAAAGAGTCCGGTGTCTTCGGATACCCTCTCGAAGCAGGCTGCAGCATCAGCTTCTTCCGCTCTTGATACTGCGCCGAAAATCAATAAACAGGTAGAAGAAATCATTCAATTCGCAAAAAAATTCCTCGGAACTCCCTACCATTATGCAGGTTCTACACCGTCCGGTTTTGATTGCAGCGGATTCATTTACTACGTCATGGGTAATTTCGGAATGCGCCTTTCGCGTTCAAGCCCCGGATTGGCTGAATTTGGAAAAACCGTTAAATTATCGGAGTTACAACCGGGAGATTTGATGTTCTTCAAAGGAAGAAGTACGCGTTCGGCTGGTGTGGGTCACGTTGCCATGGTGGTTGAAGTGAAAGACGGGGTGATCAAGTTTATTCACAGTTCTACTTCCCGCGGGGTTATTATCGACACGTTCAATAACAGTGGTTATTACGTTCCGCGCTATTTAAAATCCAAACGTTTGGATTACGGAGGCATCGCTCCGAAAAATTAATGCTTCGCTTTCTTCGTTTTCAAATGCCAGAGCAGGTAAAGAATGCATAAAAAAGCCATTCCCGCGCCGAATAAAAATACATTCCAGATCGATTCCAGGTTGTTTTGGTACCACAAATTGGTCGATAAAGCACCGCTTAGCACTCCGAACTCCAAAGCAATAAACATCGTTCCGGTTCCTCTGCCGCGCCGGTTCTTAGCTGAAAGGTCTGCTGTCCAGGCAAAAATAGTCGGGGAAATAATACCGGTAGCAATCCCGAAAATGATCGAAGAAACGTAATACCAGCCTTCTGTTTTTGACAGCCCGATCAATACCATTGCCACGCACAATATCACCATTCCGGCCACAAGCGTTTCCCTGCGCCCGTAAGTATCAGACACTTTACCGGTTACCAAACGTATCAGGATGGTAGCCATGACATAAAAAATAAAAAATGCACCCTTGTTTTCAATGTGCAGATGTTCCGAGATATCCGGCGACAGCACAAGGATAATTCCCGAACAAATAGCTGAAAGGAACATGACGATTGCAACCGGGATTACACTGGGTTCGATAATTTCGTCCGCTTGAATACGCAGATGCTTCCATTGGAATTTGGATGGTTTTGCCAGCGTCTCTTTTACGTTGAAATACAGGATATAAGACAAGGCCGTAAATAATGCGGCGGTGAAAAACAAAGCGTCCCGGTTCCCGATTTCCACTATGAAACTGGAAAGTCCCTGTCCGAGTCCCATCCCGATTGAAATAAACGTTCCCCATAATCCCATTCCGAACCCGCGTTTGTCTTCCGAGAGAATGTCAGTAATCAAAGCAGTTGCACCTGTAGGATAGAATCCTACGCTGAAACCGTGAAGGAAACGGAGTGTCAGTAAAAACCAGGCGGCAAATGCAAAAGAATACAGCGAACATACTACCACCGAAAACAGCAATCCAATTAACATCACTTTTTTGCGGCCGATAATATCTGAAAGTTTCCCTGAAAATGGTCGGGAAAATCCTGCTGAAATGGTAAATAATCCGATGATGAGTCCTTTTAAACCCGGAGAACCCAGGTCTGTTAAAAACGCGTTCATTTCCGGAATTACACAATTGTAACTCGTAGTGAAAAGAAGCATGGAGAAGCTTAATTTCCAAAAGTTGGAACTATACGTTTTCAAGATAGCGCAAAATTAATCAAACTCTTTTGGTTGAAGGGGCAATCCGGAAACTAAAACGTTCCGTATTTTTGATAAAAAGAAATGAACATGAAAGAAGCCACATTAGGTGCAGGATGTTTTTGGTGCATTGAGGCCTGTTACAAGGATTTGAAAGGCGTTATTTCCGTGACTTCCGGGTATGCCGGCGGACATGTGGATAATCCCACTTACAAACAAATATGTAACGGAGATACCGGTCATGCCGAAGTAGCACGTGTTGTTTACGATGAATCGCAGATCTCGTTTGATGAATTGCTGGAGGTGTTTTGGTTTGTTCATGATCCGACGCAGTTGAACCGTCAGGGAAATGATATCGGAACACAATACCGTTCGGTGATTTTCTACCACGATGCGGAACAAAAGGAGAAGGCTTTGGCTTATAAAGCGAAATTAACGGAAGAACATGTTTGGGAAAATCCCATCGTTACGGAAATTTCACCGATCTCGAATTATTTTCCGGCAGAAGATTATCATCAGAATTACCTGGAACTGAATCCGGGGAATGCATATTGCCAGGCGGTGGTAAGACCGAAATACGAGAAATTCAAAAAGGTGTTTGCCGACAGATTAAAATAAATCATGTAGGCGCGCGATTAATCGCGCGCCTACATGATTTTGTGTTTTACAATTCCTCTTCTTCGGCCGGCGGCCCTGCAGGTTTTCCCTTCCCACCTTTGGCGTCTTGTTTTTCAGCACGTTTTTCCTGCATCTTTTCACGCTTTTCCTTTTCCCAGGCTTCGTATTTTGCGTATTGATCCGCTGTAAGTACCTCTTTGTACTGCGCATTGCGCGCGTTCTGGTTGTCTCTCAGCTGGGTCATTTTTTGTTCCCTGGTCAACGAGGTATTATCGCGGATTGCATCGTTTTTTTGTGCAATTCCCAGGTTGATATCGTGGATTTTGGTGGTTTGAGCGTCATCCAGCCCCAATTTGGTTTTCATTTTCTGGGCGGAATTGGCAGCTCTTTCCTCTGCAGGTTTGCGTTCTCTTTTTTGCTGTTGCGGCCGCTGAGCCATTACAGTTCCCCCAACTACCATTGCCAATGCTAAAATAAGTGTCTTCATATTGAATTATTTTATGATTCTTACCCATAAGACAGAAATTGTGCCAATTGGTTTAACGGAGGTGAATACCAGTAAGGTTAAAAATTTTTCGCGCCTACTGGTTATTATTGTACTTTCGGGCATGCAGAAACTCTTCTTCTTTCTATTCATCGTGATTACCGGAACAGCTTGTTCGGTGATAACAGCTTCGAGAACGGATGGAAGAGAGGTTTTTATGAATCACAAACATTTGGGGGCTGTTCCTTTTGAATTGTATTACGACTCCACCATTACCAAGATTTCCCTTTTTGGCAACCAGATTACGGATATAGACAGCGAAATCGTCAACCTGGAGCTTTTGGAGGTGCTTTATCTGGGACGTAATCACATGAAAAGCTTTCCGAAGGCAATTTGCGGCCTGAAGAACCTGAAAGTGCTTAGCCTGGCTTATAATGACATCGATTCGATCCCGGATTGCATCTGCAGGCTTCAAAACCTGGAGCGCTTATTTTTATCAAACAACCAATTGGTTTATGTATCGGATTCTCTGGCCAGTTTGAAAAAGCTGGAACAGTTGGACCTTAACAGGAATGCGATTAAAACGTTGCCGGAAGGTTTGGGATATTTGTCGGCCATGCAATTTATGGATCTCAGCTTCAATAACCTGGATAAATTACCCGATTCCATGCAGTTTATGCGGGGAATGCGCGAATTGAACCTGCAATACGCCGGGCCCATGCTTCGTATTCCGGAATCGGCTTGTGGTTTAAGGATGCTGGAGAAAATAAAAGCCGATCCGTCAATTGTTTTCCCGGTTTGTTTTTTATCGCAACAAACAAACCGCCTGGTGATTTACATCGAACCCTGATCTCTTCCCCAAAAATAAAACAGGACGAAATCATAACTTGCGTGGGCAGCAATGCAGAACCACAAACCTTGTTCGCCGGAAATAGCGAAACTCAGCACCAGAATAAACAAACAAACCAGCAGCCCGTATTGGGTGGTTTCCAGGTCTTTCGGATTGATGTAGCCGTGGATGGCAACAAAACCTATGGTAGCCAAAACCGGGTGCAGCCATTGCTGAACGGCTACCCGGAAGAGTATTTCTTCTCCGAATCCTGCACAAAGCGACAGGAACAAAATATCCACCACATTTAAACGCATAGACCGGATGAGTTGGTGCTGTACGGAAAAACTTTTCCGCGCCGTTTCCGTGTTGGTCATGATCAGCATGAAAATCCCGAAAGCAACTCCGTATTCAATCCCGATTCCTGTCCAGGTGGTAAAGATCCTGTCCAGTTGCAGGAATTCACTGATTTCGGGCATTCCGCAGAGCAGCCAGCCAAGTGGGGCCATCAATAAAGTGGCAAAGCCCAGCAGGTAAATTTTCCATTTTGACATCTAGGTCAATTTAGTAATAATGGCGTGATGTTGAGGATAAAGATTCGTTAATTCTTCCGAAGAAAACAACTCGAAATCCGCGAAGTCGAAGCCCGGAGCTACCGCACAGGAAACAAAAGCATACCCGTTGTCACTTTTCAGGTGTGAACCGAAAATGGTGCGCGCCGGAACCACATGAAAAGGAACTTCGTTCCGGGAAAGATCCAGGCCAAGTTCTGTAATCTGGTGTTCGCCGTTTGCCAGGATGCTGTGAACGAGCAGGGGAGAACCTTCGTGAAAATACCAGCATTCATCCGATTGGATGCGGTGAAACCTGGAAATACTGTCACCGGTAATTAAAAAATAAATGCTGGTCAGCACATTCCTGTTTTTCCCGGGAATTGTTTCTTCGGAGCGGTATGTTTCAGCATAAAATCCTCCTTCCGGGTGACTTTTTAAATTGAATGCTTCGATCAGTTCCTGTGCGCGTTGCGGAAGTTCCATTATTCGATAATCGGTTTATTCGCTATATTCTTCTTCTTGTTGCTTATGGGAAGAAAGTACCTGAAGTCAATGGTGAAATAACCTGCTTCAATGGGTTTGTAAGCCGATAGTTTATTGCCATTGCCGGAGTGCTTGAAAATTGACACTCCGAAAAACGGCGGTTTAACCGGAACCTTGGCCCCAAATCCCAAAAAGAATGTTCCTGCTTTTGAGGTACGGTATTCAAATCCGATCCCGGCATTCAAAGCAAAGTAAGTTCTTTCTGTTCTTCTTCCCTGGACAAAAATAGTTCTTTTTGGCGCAGGATACATGGTGTCCTGGGCATTTGACGGATAATGTGTCAGGGAAACGCCGAGGGAAGCGTCTGCGAGCCATTTTTTGGTTAATGGAACGTAGAAAAGCGCATTGACTGGCAAATCGTAGTTGATGAAGGTCAATTTCTGGCTGTCGTAAATGTTCGAATCCGGAATGGAAACGCTGATTTGGTAAACTCTCCTCACCTGCGAAATACCGGTTTCAAGGCTTATGTATTTGGATAGACCAATCCGGATGGTGCCTCCGAAGGTGAATCCCCATTTGTTATGGAAATCGGCAGTCATGGAACCTGAATCATTCGTGAATCGGGTATGAACGGCACCGATGAAGTTGTTTGGAATAACCGGGGAAGCTGTAATCCCGAAATAAGAGGGAAAACGTTCCTTTTTTTGCTTTTGAGCAACAGACAGAAACGAGAGAATACAGAAAAGTGTAATGGAAATTGATTTCGGCATATGAAGAGGTTTGTTTTTCAAAACGACTCCTCTTTAAATACCGTTGGTGAAAACCCTGAATTATTCGATAATCGGCTTATTCACAGGGTCTTTCTTCTTTTTGGGTGTCGGGATGAAATACCTGAAATCGATCGTGAAATAACCTGCTGTAACCGGTTTGTATGCAGACAATTGTTTGCCCGTTCCACTTTGTCTCAAAATAGAAACCCCGAAAAACGGTGGTTTCATAGGAACTTTAGCTCCGAAACCCAGGTAAAATGTTCCTGCTTTTTCGGTGCGGTATTCAAATCCTACTCCGGCATTAAATGCAAAATAGGTACTTGCGGTTCTTCTTCCCTGGATGAAAATAGCTTTTTTGGCTTCAGGAAGCATGGAATCCTGTACATCCGAAGGATAATGAGTAATAGAAACTCCCAGGGATGCATCTGCGTACCACTTTTCACTCAGAGGAACGTAAAAAAGCGCATTCAATGGAATGTCGTAATTGATAAAAGCCAGTTTCTGACTGTCGTAAATGTTGGAATCAGGAAGGGAAACGTTCACCTGGTAAATTCTCCGTACCTGTGAAATCCCGGTTTCAATACTGATATTTTTGGACAATCCGATCCGGATAGTTGCTCCGAATGTAAATCCCCACTTGTTATGAAAATCAGTTGTCATGGAGCCGGTACTGTCCTGCATTTCCGTATGGACTGCTCCAATGAAGTTGTTCGGGATTACAGGAGATGCAACCACCCCGAAATAGGAGGGGAAGCGTTCTTTTTTTCGTTTTTGACCGAAGGAAACCACCGAAATAGCACAAATAAATAGGATCAATAAGGATTTCTGCATGGTACTTTCTCTTCTTTTCTTTTAAAAACGGATTTTGTTTTGAACTCGTTGGTAAACTAACGTGGATTTACCGGACTTATTGTTTCCACTCCGTGAGGTATTCAATTGGTTTTCGCTGTCCTTTCGGCCATTCAATCGATGGATATCCCAGGTAAAATAACCCCACACAACGCTGTTCATTTGTTAGTCCGAGGAACTCGTGGAAGCGTTCGGATTTCATGATGCCAGGCGTTGACCAGAATGCCCCGATTCCTTGCGCTGTGGCTGTTAAATGCATATTCTGAACAGCACATGAAATGGCTGCAAAATCATCTTCTTCCGAAATGCGCGTTCCTTCTTCACGGTGTAAGATCAATGCGATTACTGCACTGGCCATTTTAGGACGGCTCATGAGTTTTCCTAATTTACTGTCTACCTGTTTTTCCTTCGGTGTTTCCGACAGGTAAATACTTCCCAATGTTTCGGCAAGATCATTTAATGCATTTTCCTGGAAAACAATAAATCTCCAGGGCTGGGTCATTCCATGAGTGGGCGCCCAAACGGCATTGTTCAATAAAAGCTCTATCTGCTCTTTGTGAATTTTTCGGGTGCTGTATTGTTCCGGGTATATGGTTCTTCGATCGCGAATAATCGCTGTTACTTCACTCAGATTGTAACGCATTCTTAATTTTTTTTGTAAAAATACTTCGAATTCGTGAATAACCGTCCAACTATTTACCGATCCGAACCATTTCCGCCTTCCTTCAATGCTTTTTGGATGAGGAAGAACGTTTTGTCAATCGTGTCGTAAGAACCGTTGGGAACCGGCCCCAGTGCAGGAGCGCTGATCACATATCCGAAAGGATCGATTAACAGGTAATACGGATAGTTCACTACGTTGTAATTCTTAAAAATGGAATTGCTTTCTTTCGTCGCAATCACGGTCCATGGCAATTCGTTTTTCAATTTCGCAACATCCAATTCCGGTTTGTCTTTGTAGACCATCACAAAGTTTACAATGTCTTTGTAACGTTCATAGATCGGTTTCAGGAGGTTCATCTGCTTGGTATTGTCCAGACTTGCCGGATCCGCAAAGAATAGATACAGGTATTTTTTCTGGAAACTATGAAGTGTCAGGTCCTGGCTTCCGTCTTTCAACAGAAAATCGGGAGCTTTCGATCCGGCGCTCAATTCCATCAGCCGGAAACGGAGGTTTTGGGCAATGAGCTTATTTTCCGGGTATAAGGCATATTTTGAAACACTGTCCAGGATTGTCAGAATATTGGTCTGCGGATAATCCTTTTCGTAATAGCATTCCGAAAGTGTTTTCAGCATGATCAACTCCCGGAGTTTGTACTGTTTCGACAAGGTGTATTCTTTGGAAAGCGCTTTTCCAACAGCTGTGGGACTAGATTTCAATATTCCGAGGTAAAACTGGTTATTCAATTCATGACTGATGCGGGGGAGCAATTTTTCATAAAAATGCATGATATACTGCATATACGCTTCATTCTGATAATAAATAGGAGTGGAGCGGATGTAGAAATCATACTTTTCGTATTGGTTCCGGGATCCCATAAAACGGAGGTCATCCAGTTTGGCAATGGTGTATTTCCGGTGATAATTAAAATACCTGTCGAGGGTGTCTGCTTTGTAATACTTCTCGACATCCATTTTAAAGGTATCAAGACGTGCAACGAAATACTTTGAATCTGCATTGTTCTTCGTGTAATAACGGGCCACGAATTCATCATTCCAGCGGTTGAACTCCAGGATTTTGTAATTGATATCGTCTTTCGGTAAATTGTAGAAAATCAATTCCACGAAATTCCCAGAAGGATTGTAGGTATCGTATTTATTCCTTTCCGGAACGAGTACTTCATATTTTCCGGAAGGTACGGCAAATAAATTGGCTTTGTTGTTTCCCGCTTTCAGGATCAGTTTACGCGTTTCGTCCAGGTTGAAAACCAGGCTGAAAGTACTGTCTTCTTTAACGGTAGAAGATGCAATACGCTCTTCCCGCAGGGTGATGAAATCCGAAATTTGGTAAATCTCTACTTCTTTTCCCACATAAGCAGGAGCAAATCCGGTGATTTCAGTCAGCGACTGGCCATGGATTTGAAAAAACTGGATGGAGACGAAAAAAAGGAAAAGGTACTTGTTCATGCTTAATTAACGAGCTGATCGAAATTTGTTACATACTTATCAATTTTCCCGCCATTTTTATAGATTTCCCGGATAATCGTCGCATTGATCGCAAAAAGAGAAGTGTCAGGGATCAAAAAAACCGTTTCAATCTCTGTCATATCCCGGTTCATCAAGGCAATCGGCACTTCGTAGTTAAAGTCTTTTACATCCCGCAATCCGCGCAAAATGTAATTGCATCCTTCGTCCTTACACATTTCAACCGTCAGTTTTTGATACGTGATCACCCGGATCTTCGGTTCGCCTTCAAAACAACTTTGAATGTGCTGTAACCGCTTTTCCAACGGGAACAAATAGTTTTTGGTAGAGTTGATTCCTACTGCAATGACAATTTCGTCAAACAAACCCAGTCCTTTTCGGATAATATCTTCATGACCTTTTGTGAACGGATCGAAGGATCCCGGAAAGCAAGCACTTTTTTTCATGTCATTCAAAATTGAAAGAAACTAAAGTAAACATTACCGAAGTTCCTGGTTTCTACATATCCTTCTTCCTGGCTCAGATCTGTTTGTTTTCCGTGTTCGATCAAACAGATTCCTCCGTCGTTCAGGAGTTTTCGTTCACGGATGATGCGCACGATACTGTCGTGAAACGTAAGGTCATAAGGCGGATCGGCAAAGATGAGATCAAAGGTGTCGTCACAATTTTCCAGGTAATTCCGGACTTCATTTTTGGTGATGAGCCATTCGTCTTCAATTCCGAGTTCGTTTTTCAGTTTGTACATGAACTTGATACAAACCGGGTGTTTATCTACGGAAGTAACGTTTCCGGCTTCCCGTGAAAGGAACTCCAGTGAAATGTTTCCTGTTCCGGCGCACAAATCCAGAATGTTAAGGTCAATCAGGCTATACCTGTTTTCCAGTACATTGAAAATTCCTTCTTTGGCGAAATCCGTTGTGGGCCTTGAAGGAAAACTCTTTGGCGGACTGAATCTTCTTGCTTTATATATGCCTCTTACTATACGCACAATGTCTGGTATTGAAGGTGAGCGGAAGGTTGTATTTCCAGTTTCGATTGCTCAAACAGGTTGATCTTTTTTAAATGAGATTCCAGCCGTTTCTGCGTGTTTTCGATCTGTTCTCCCGTACCGTGAATGAATAATTCGTTTTTCGAATCGATTTTGAGTTGCGTAAACACCGTAGCCAAATGGTACACGATGTCTTCTTCGCTTTGATACTCCTGTACGCTGGTATGTGCGATGTTCCCGTCTTTCCGTACCACCAGTGAAAACTGCTCTTCGTGAATCACCAGGTGGCTGCGCAACGGAATGAGCGAACCGGTAGTCAGATGCCTGAGCACATGAGTCAGTTCGTGCTGAATAACAATGCGCGGTGCTTTCAAAATCAGTACGGACTTCACCCACATCGGCAATTGGTAAATAATCACGGAACTCCATTCGGGCAGGCGGTTGTAATCTACATCGCTTTTCGAAATGGTTTTATGAACGGTATACTGTAAAAGCGTTTCCGGTGTCGAAGCTGCAAATAAAGAATTCGGAACCACGCAGAAATCCTGTGCAAAGTATGAGCAGGAAAAGTTTTCGAAGCGGTCCAGGTTTCCTACTTTTTCGATCACCTGGGTCAATACTTCTTTATAGCCTGCATCCGTTCTTTTGGTACAATTCGCTTTTTCCAATAGTTGGATGTCACTTCCCGCCAACTGGAAGGCCGCAATGCTTTGCTGAGTAATTTCGAGTATTAACTGCACAAATTCGTTTTGTACAAATATAGTAAAACTAGTCAGCGTCCACCTTTAATATCAGTGAGAGTTTTTACAAATATATCTGCGTTAATCCGCGAAATCCGCGAGAATTTTTTTGCTCGCAGATTGTATGGATCTCGCAGATATTTATGTAGTTATAAGTTATTTACTACTCGGGCAATTCCATCTCTAATATTTACAGTATTGAAATTAACTAATAAGCCCAGCTTTAATTTCGTTAATTTGAGGTAAGCATTAAGCTGTTTAAAATGTAATGCTGAGAAATCAGTAACGGATTTGATCTCAATGATTACTTTACCTTCTACCAATAAATCAAGTCTGTAGCCAACCGGCATTTTTACATCTTTGTATCTGAAAGGAACTTCAATTTGGCGTTCAACTTTCAAACCGGCTTTTCTAAGTTCATAATACAATGCAGCTTCATAAGCGCTTTCAAGTAGTCCGGGGCCAACGGTATTGTAAATTTCAAAAATGGCACCTCTAATTTTGTAGGTTATTTCGTTCTCTGTCATAGATTGAAGCTAAGAACAAAAAAGGAAATCTATACTATTGACTTTCTTGAATTTTACCGTTATATTATTGTAAATGAATGTGTTGTTTGGTATGTGTCAATCTTGCGCTATGATTGATAATTAAATATCTGCGTGAATCTGCGAGACGTAAGTTCAGCGAAGCTAAATCTGCGTGTAATTTATAGGTACTTTTAAGTTATGGAGGAGCAAGT
Organism: Fluviicola sp.; assembly: GCF_039596395.1. Taxonomy (NCBI): domain Bacteria; kingdom Pseudomonadati; phylum Bacteroidota; class Flavobacteriia; order Flavobacteriales; family Crocinitomicaceae; genus Fluviicola; species Fluviicola sp. The sequence goes on along the minus strand of NZ_JBCNJT010000001.1, from coordinate 2,031,973 downwards.
ATCTATTCAGGAGAAGTGTTATCAATTAATCCGTTCGTTTTTTGGCCATACGCCGAATGCCGAGCAGGAATTGCTGATACGTCATCTTGCTGAATTTACTTTTGAAGCGGAAAATCCGGCGTGTTTTATTTTGAAAGGATATGCGGGAACAGGGAAAACCAGCATCCTGGGAGCTTACATCAAGGCTCTGACTGTTTTGAAACGCAAAACGGTGCTGATGGCACCAACCGGAAGGGCTGCAAAAGTACTTTCTTTGAGGTCCAATATGCTTGCCACCACGATCCACAAACGCATTTATTTTACCGGGGCCGGCCCGGATGGCTCTGTGAAACTGCAATTGGCTCCGAATAAATCCAAAAACGCAATTTTCATCATTGACGAGGCTTCCATGATCGGCGATTATTCGTTGCAATCAGACGGAAGTGTTTCGCGTAATTTGCTGGAAGATGTTTTTCAATATGCCTTAAGCGGTGAGAATTGTAAACTGATCCTGTTGGGAGATGAAGGCCAGCTTCCGCCGGTAGGTGCCGATGAAAGTCCGGCACTCAGCACGGCTTATCTGAACCAGCATTTTCCGCTGGTGCATTTTACGGTTTACGGATTGACTTCTGTTGTGAGACAACGTACTGATTCCGGGATCCTGGAGAATGCCACACGCATCCGGCAGGCGCAGGCGGAAGAAACAATCCCTCAATTGGATCTGCATTCGTTTAAAGATGTGCAGGCTGTTCCCGGCGATGAATTGATCGAAAAAATAGAATCTTCCTACAGTAATTACGGAGCAGATGAGGTGATGATCGTAACCCGTTCCAACAAACGTGCGAATCTCTATAACCAGCATATCAGGAACCGGATTCTGATGATGGAGGAAGAATTGTGTGGCGGCGATCTGCTGATGGTGGTCAAGAACAATTATTACTGGCTCGATCCCTTAAGTTCAGCCGGGTTTATAGCCAACGGCGAATTGTTGAAAGTACACCGTATCCGGCGCATAGAAGAAATGTATGGTGTTCGCTTTGCCCATCTGGAGGTTTCCCTGATCGATTATCCCGACCTGGATCGTTTCGAAGCGATTGCATTCATGGAAACGCTGACGATTGAGCAACCAAACCTGGACCGCGGATTTTTGAAAGAGTTGTTCTTTGAGATCGAAAAGGATTTCATGCACGAAAAAAATAAGCAAAAGCGCTACCAGGAAATCATGAAATCGCCTTATTTCAACGCACTTCAGATCAAATTTGCATATGCTGTTACCTGTCACAAATCGCAGGGCGGACAATGGTCGGCGGTATTTGTAGATCACGGCTACCTGGAATTCGAACAAGTGGATTTCTCTTTCCTGCGCTGGTTATATACGGCTGTAACCCGCGCCAGCGAACAATTGTATACGGTGAATTTGATGGAACAATTAATAGAATCGTAGGGACGCAATATTTTACGTCCCTACCGGTAAAAGCACCGCATATTCCCTGAATGCGTATTTTTTAATCGATCTGGCCTCCGAAGTGGCGTTCGGATTTTCCACGCGGAGAACACCCGCAATAGGATATTTGTCGTTTGCCATGTTCGGATACGTGAGTTTTGCCCGTAACAGGTGAATGGAGTAGGTGCTCGTTTGGTCGCTTTCGTAAATCCGGATAATGTAAAACACCTCGTTCTTTTTCGAAACCACTTTGTGTTCCATATAAGCCAGTTTCTTTTCCCGCAGGTAGTTTGAATTCCTTGAAACCGGTTTGAGGTAAAAATACGTTTCCATGAACGGATTGATGTGCGCTTCGTTGAAGTTTTCTCCTTTAATCGAAATCCGGCTTTTTGTTTGGGAAGAATCCGAATTGAACTTGAAGGGAAATTCCAGTTTGATCTTTTCCCACCGGCCCTTGATGAGGTTAAAACGGCTCAGTCGGCCGATCGTCAGAATAACAATGACACCCGAAAAAACAACCGAAAAGGCAATCGACCGCACGCTCCATTCCAGGTCATGGTCCCAGAGAGTCAACAGGAATTGTGCACCGAAAACGATGCAGTAATAAATGAACAACCGTTTGAATACAAAAGAAGAATCAATGATTTCCCGGTAACTGAAGTAAGGGGAGTTGTTGATCGAGTTATTCAGGATCACCGCGAAAACCGAAATCGTAACCAGGAAATAAAGCACCGTAAATATCCATCCGAATTGGTGAATCGGAGGGTACATCAGGAAGAAATCATAGATTCCATGAGCCAGTGAAGCAAGTAAAAAGCAGGCAATGATCGTTAAAAACGAATTTTTCTCCGGTTTGAATTTGAATAAGATCAACCCGTAAGCAATGATGGAAGTGTCGAACATGTGTCCGACTGTTGACAGGATGGCCCGTCCGTTGATGATTTCCGGTCCGCTTATACTAAAATAAGTTACATGCTCCACTGCCGAAAATCCCAATGCGCAGACAGAGACATACATCAAATAATCGATGGGCTCTTTTAAGTGCGAACGGAACAGGAGGAAGAAAATGGAAAATGCCAGGATCTTTGAAAATTCTTCCAGCATTCCTACCTGGAAAATAGCATATGCCAGATCGTTGACAATATTTCCGTTGATTTGCAGCTGATGTCCGTCCAGGATGTAATCGTGGAAGCCAAAAACAACGAATACGGAACCTCCGCCCAGCAAGAAGGCAACAATCACGTGGATCAGGCTATTCTTGTTGTGAATATCGATCAGCCGGAAATAATCCACCCAAATCCATGCAATAAACAGGGAAATAAGCGAGTAGGCCAGGATCAGTATCACCTTATTTGATGTTTAGTAATTCCTGCCATCTGAAGGAAGTCGGTCCACAACTCACTTTTACGCCGTCCAACTGCTTGTTCAAACGGTCAATGACAATTTTGGCATCTTCCCGGCTTAGATAAGTTCCTGCGAGTACATTCAATTCTGTTTTCAATTTCTGGATAACTGTCGCAGTTCGCAAAGCCGACAAATAATCATTTCCAGTTAAACGGTACTTGTTCAGTTCACTTTGAATGGATTCGTTTGAAGATTTCAGGTTGGTTTTTACCGGGTCCGTAAAGGTGTTTATTTCCAGTAAAATTCCACGGTTCAGGAAGATGTTGACCTGTGTCGAACGCAGGCGCAGGTTGGAAGAATCCATTTTAGCCTGCATACGTTCTTCATCCGTTCCGCCCTGGTAGGCATTCCATTCCGTTCTGTCGGTTGCCCGGACCACGTTGGTACCGTTCCATTTTCCAACTCCCTGGCCGCGGCTGATTACTTCAAACGGCAGCTTTTTGTCCAAAAGCGCTTCGAACAACTGGCGAACGGAAACACTGTCGGATTCCTGGAATAGCGGTTTATTCAAATCCCATTTATTGGATTCGAACTGATCGACCAAATTCAACTGAACGCGTGCATCAAATCCCGGCTTCGAATCAACGAGGTTTACGTGCAGCATCACTTCATCGGCATTGTCGGAAAGCGGCCCGTCCGGGATAGCGATCAAACGCACTTCAAAAGGTGTTTTCAGAGTATCTGCTTTGAACGTAAACTCCTGGGTATACAAATCAAAAGTGGAGGAATCCGCAAAGGTGTAGAATCCGTCCTTTTCGGTATAGCTTACCCAATGATGGCCCATGGCTGATTTGTAATTGTCGAGACGTCTTTGGTAAATTGCCAGCAGGTCGATTGCAATTTTCTTTTCTTTTTCCAGTTCCTCGATGATTTTCTTGTAGCGTTCGTATTCCCCATATAGGTAAACCAATCCTTCCTGCTCTTTTTTGCGTGTTTTTTTATCCGAACTTGTTTTGGGCTGAGCGGTAAATTCTCCGCCGGTTGTTTTCTTCAATGCTTTTTTCTTTTTACGCTTTACGGAACCCGGAACTTTGGAACTGGTGGTAATGGTTCCCTGTGTGATGTTGGAATACTTGTGCTCGTTTTCGTTGATCTCTTTTTCCGTATCGTCCTTTTTCTTTTTTGCTGTGGCGATATCGTAATCGTATCCTCTTTTTCCGTAAATCCGGTCCCACAGCTTGGCAATTTTATCTTTTTCCAGTTCGTTAATGACTGTTTGGAACGTTTTTCCATCGCTGTAAGTTGAATCCGGGGAGAGAAAACGCGTATCATTCGATCCGAACAGGTGATAGGACAAGCCGTTTCGTTCGATCACAACCGTTGTCTGCTTTTTGGAATTGTATCCCCAAACGTCGAAATGAAGTTGTGTCAACTTGTTCTCACCGACCGTTTCAAAATCTACCGTTGGCATGCGAACCGGCTCCAACGCAGTTTTACTTCGTTTGGAAGGATCAATGATTTTTGCTTCATAAGGAAAAAGGCCCACTGCTTTCGGAAGTCCTTTGTTCCATTTTCCGCTTTCGTCTTTTTCGCGTTCGTTTAAAAGCCCGGATGTTTCTGAACCGTCACCTGCCGCGATCAGGACATTTTTAAAATTGCTTGCCGTTCCACCCAATTGTAAAAAGATCTCGTATGCTCTTTTTTCTACATATGCATTGGTGGCATAGTTCATCGCTTCAATGGTTACCAGCTGGTCTTCTACCGACAAGAAATGAAACGTTGCCAACAAGGCTGCTTTGTCATCGAAACTGAGGCTCGGGTTCAAAGCCGTAAGAATCTTTTTCTGGATTTCGATATTTCCATTCTCATTTTTAAGGGCGGAAGCGGGAAGTTTTGACTTCAGAATCGCTTCAAACTGATTGTATTGTGTCCGGTAACGTTCCAGGTCATTTTCAGACTGGCGGGATGCCAAAAGGACTTTATTCAATTCCCACAAAGCCATTTTGTTCGCAGCTTCAACAATAATCCCTTTCGGCGATTTTTCAATTTCCCCTTTCCGGATAAACAGTGAATTCGGGTTATTGATGATGTAACTTTCAATTGAATCGTAGTTCAATTCCTTGTTCATCAACCGGACAACCGGCCCGGAATACTCAAAATAACGCCCGATGCTGTTGTCCAGAATAGGACTTTTCTTAACGATATGGAAAAGGTATGCGCGGTCTTCTGCTGTGAGGTCATTTGTTCCCTGGCCAAAAGACGCCAGGCATACACATGAGATTAAAAGGGTGTAAACGTATTTCATTCGTTTGATTATGGATTTCAAATATCTCTAATAATTGGATTTACTAAAATACGTAACAGAAATAGTTGTTAACAAAAATCCCGTCTCAACTAAGTCAGGACGGGATTTTCTTTTTTAATGATTAATGATCAGCGGGATTCGTTCCCGTATTTCCTGATCGCTGTTTATTTCTATGTAATAGACACCGTTCGAATAAGCATTCAGGTCAAATTCAATTGTGAAGATTCCCGGATATGCTTCGTTGTAAACCATTTTACCCTGTGCATCATAAATGATGATATGATCCATCGGAGTTCCGTTCGATACCACCTGGAATTGTCCATTGTTCGGGTTCGGGAAGAGGGAGAAGTAAGCTTGTTCTTTCTCATCGATTCCCAAACAGTTGTTAACGGTAATGGTTGTTTGTGCAGAAGCCGAACAATCGTTGGCATCCGTATACGTATAAGTTACGATGGACGATCCTTCACCCGCAGCTGCAGGGTAGAAGATGTTCGTTGTAATTCCCTGGCCGGTGTAAATTCCTCCCGAAGGTAATCCGTTCGACATCGTGAACGGAGCAGTGAACGTACATACATCCGCAAACGGATTGATCGAAACCGCAGGATTTGTATTTATAACTACCGGAACTACTGTTGATGAAGAGGTACAACCGTAAGCATTCTGAACAGATACCCAGTAATTTCCGGAAGCTGTTACCTGCAATACTTGTCCCACATATCCCGTTGACCATGTATTCGTTCCGGTTCCGGAAGTGAATAAGAACAATTCTTCTCCTTCACAAATGGTCGTAGATCCGCTTGGAGTAATGACCGGTGCCGCAGGAGCCGGGTTCACAGTTACAACAACCGGAGCTGAAGGCTGGGACGGGCAACCGGTCTGGTTTCCTACCACCGAATAAGAACCGGAAGTGGTTACTACAATGGCTTGTGTCGTAGCTCCTGTTGACCAGGTACTGTTCACATCGGAAGATGTAAGGGTAACACTTGAACCGTCACAGATCGTAGTGGATCCGGATGCGGAAATCGTCGGGATCGAAGATACTGGGATTACCGTAATGCTTGTAGGAGCACTGGTGCTCGAACATCCGTTCGCATTGGTATGAGTTACCGTGTAATTACCGCTCGTTGTTGCATTGATACTTTGCGTAGTTCCACCGGTTGACCACGTATTTCCGCTCGTATAAGAAGAAGTAAGCGTTACGAACGATCCCTGACAGATGGTTGTTGCTCCGCCTGCCGTAATGGAAGGAGTGGAAGGATTTGAGAACACGTTCACTACTACAGGAGCAGAAGAAGGTGATGCACATCCGTTTCCGTCGATATAGATAACGCTGTATACGCCGCTTGTTGTTACAGTGATGCTTGGTGTCAAAGCAGCTGTCGACCAGGAGTTACCTGTAGGCTGTGAAGAAGTCAGTGTCACTGATCCTCCTGAACAGAATGATGTTGGTCCGCTTGCAGTGATTACCGGAGCCGCAGGAATTGGATTCACAGTAACTGTTACCGGCGATGAAGCAGGTGAAACGCATCCGTTTCCGTCAGTATGAGTAACGGTGTAAGTTCCGCTGCTGCTTACTGTAATGGAGTTTGCTGTAGAACCGCTCGACCATAAATTACCTGAACCGTAAGACGATGTCAATGCAACAGATCCTCCGGAACAGAATGAAGTTGGTCCGCTGGTACTGATCACCGGAGCCGTCGGCAATGGATTCACCGTTACTACCGTTGAAGGTGATGCCGGAGAAGTACATCCGTTACCGTCCGTTACCGTTACATAATAAGAACCTGCAGTTGAAACAACGATGGATTGTGTTGTAGCTCCTGTTGACCATAAGTTTCCTCCTGTTGAAGAAGAGGTCAATGTTACGGAAGAACCTGAACAAATGGATTCGGTTGTTCCGGTAACGATGGTCGGTGCCGGAGGAAGTGAATTCACAGTGACTGTTTTCGGAGCGGATGTTCCTGAACTACATCCGTTGCTAATAACCTGAACCAGGAAGGTTCCGGATGAACTTACGGTAATGGATTGTGTCGTAGCTCCGTTCGACCAGAAGTTATTCGTTGCGGAAGAGGAGGTAAGTGTAACTGAACCGCCCGCACAGAACGTAGTAGGCCCACTGGCAGTAATTGTCGGAACTGCAGGAATTGTATTCACAATAACATTCACCGGAGCAGATGCCGCAGAAGTACATCCCAATACTGTCTGAGTCACGGTGTATGAACCGCTCGATGTTACTGTAATGGATGGTGTTGTTTCTGTTGTCGACCACGTGTTCCCGGAAGATGCAGAAGATGTTAGTACCACAGATCCACCTGTACAGAATGTAGTAGGTCCGCCCGCAGTTACTGTAGGTGCAGCCGGGATCGGATTGACTGTAATTATCTGAGTGGCATTCGGACTTGTACATCCCAATACTGTTTGGTTAACAGTGTAAGTGCCGCTCGCTGATACGGTGATTGATGGAGTCGTAGCTCCCGTAGACCACATATTTCCTGTCGAAGCAGAAGATGTCAATACGACGGATCCGCCGGCACAGAATGTGGTTGGTCCGCTTGCTGTAATGGTTGGAGCAGCCGGGATCGGATTCACGGTTACGTTAATCACGTTGGAAGCACTGGAAGAACAAGGCCCGTCGATAATTGTTACGGAGTAAGATCCGGAAGTTGTAACGGTGATGGATTGCGTTGTTTCACCGGTTGACCACAAGTAAGAAGTTCCCGGTGTAGATGTCAATACTACGGAACCACCCGCACAGAATGTTGTGGCACTGCCTGCCGTAATGGTTGCAGCTGCCGGAGTAGGGTTCACGAATACGTCCGTTGAAGCGGAAACCGGGGAGGTACATCCCAGTAATGTTTGAGTTACGGTGTAAGAACCTGCTGTTGCAACCGTAATGGATTGCGTTGTTTCTCCGGTCGACCACAGGTTTCCTGTTGAAGCGGAAGAAGTCAGTACAACAGATCCTCCCGAACAGAATGTGGTTGGTCCGCCTGCCGTAATCGTTGGAGCAGTTGGAATCGGATTCACTGTTACGTTAATCACGTTGGAGGCACTGGAAGAACACGGCCCGTCAATGATTGTTACGGAATAAGATCCGGAAGTTGTAACGGTGATGGATTGCGTGGTTTCTCCTGTCGACCACAAGTAGGAAGTTCCCGCTGTTGATGTCAGGACAACCGAATCTCCCGTACAGAACGTCGTTGCTCCGCCTGCTGTAATTGTTGGAGTAGCAGGTGTTGGATTCACCAATACGTCTGTTGAAGCAGAAGATCCTGAGGAACATCCTGACAAGATTTGTTCTACGGTATACGAACCTGTTGTTGCAACCGTAATGGATTGCGTTGTTTCTCCGGTTGACCACAAGTTTCCTGTTGAAGCCGAAGAAGTCAGTACCACTGAACCACCTGCCGAACAGAATGTGGTTGGTCCGCCTGCTGTGATCGTAGGTACGGCAGGAATTGGATTCACGGTTACGTTGATCACATTGGAAGCGCTTGAAGCACAAGGTCCGTCGATGATTGTTACGGAGTAAGATCCGGAAGTTGTAACCGTAATGGATTGGGTGGTTTCACCAGTCGACCACAAGTAGGAAGTTCCTGCTGTTGATGTTAACACCACACTGTCACCCGTACAGAAAGTTGTTGTACTTCCTGCTGTGATGGTTGGAGTAGCCGGTGTTGGATTTACCAATACGTCCGTTGAAGCAGAAGATCCTGAAGAACATCCTGCAAGGATTTGTTCTACGGTATATGAACCTGTTGTTGTAACAGTAATGGATTGCGTTGTTTCTCCCGTCGACCACAAGTTTCCTGTTGAAGCCGAAGAAGTCAGTACCACTGAACCACCTGCCGAACAGAATGTGGTTGGTCCGCCTGCTGTGATCGTTGGTACGGCAGGAATCGGATTCACTGTCACATTCGTTGCAGAAGCTGATGCAGTAGAACAACCGAATCCGTTGGATACTTCCAGGGAGTAATTTCCCGAAGCTGTAACAGTAATGGATTGCGTTGTTTCTCCTGTCGACCACAAGTTTCCGGTGGTAGAAGATGAAGTCAGAATAACTGAATCACCGTCACAGAATGTGGTTGGCCCACCAGCTGTAATGGTTGGAACCGCCGGATTTGGATTCACGATCACGTCTGTTGAAGCAGAAGCACCTGAGGAGCAACCTGATTGGATTTGCTCAACAGTGTAGGATCCTGTTGTTGTCACCGTAATGGATGGTGTTGTTTCTCCTGTTGACCATAAGTTTCCTGTTGAAGCCGAAGAAGTTAGCGTTACTGAGCCTCCGTCGCAGAAAGTTAGCGGACCGCCGGCAGTAATTGTCGGTACAGCAGGAATCGGATTTACTGTTACACTGGTTGCCGCTGCTGCTGCTGTAGAGCAACCGAATCCGTTGGATACTTCCAGGGAGTAAGTTCCCGAAGCTGTAACAGTAATGGATTGCGTGGTTTCTCCGGTCGACCAAAGGTTTCCGGTCGTAGAAGATGAGGTTAAGATCACAGAATCACCATCACAGAATGTAGTTGGTCCGCCGGCTGTAATGGTTGGAACTGCCGGATTTGGATTTACAGTGACATTTGTTGGTGTAGCAGCAGAAGTGGAACATCCGAATCCGTTTGTAACCGCTACAGAGTAAGAACCTGTAGTTGTAACAATGATGGATTGCGTGGTTTCTCCTGTCGACCATAAATAAGAAGTTGCGGTACTTGAAGTCAATGTTACGGAACCTCCGTCACAGAATGTAGTTGGTCCGCTCGCAGTAATTGTTGGTGCGGTTGGATTTGGATGTACGGTAACAGCTGTTGCTGTACTGAAAGGACTTTGACATCCGTTAGCATCCGTTATTTGTACGGTGTATGAACCGGATGTTGTTACGTTAATAGAAGCGGTTGTAGCTCCTGTAGACCATAAGTAAGCTGCTCCCGGGCCGGAAGTTAAAGTAACCGATCCGCCTGCGCAGAATGTTGTTGCTCCACTCGCTGTAATGGATGGCGCAGCAGGCGTTGGATTAACGGTAACAGTTACCGGGCTGCTTGGAAGACTTTGACAGCCGGTAAGGATATTTGTGCGTACTACTGTAAATGTACCGGAAGTATCTACATCAATAGACTGTGTTGTTTCACCATTTGACCACAGGAAGTAATATAACCCGAAGCCGGTTGACAGTGTCACCGAACCACCTTCACAGAAAGTAGTTGGTCCGCTCGCAGTGATCGAAGGAGTTGATACGGTTACATTTACCGTAACATTCTTCGGAGCACTTGGATCACTTAGACAACCGAATGAGTTAGCAACTTGTACGGTATAAGATCCGGATGCTCCCACCACGATGGATTGAGTAGTTTCTCCCGTTGACCACAAGTACGAATTTCCCGTGCTTGAAGTCAGGGTTACCGTTTGTCCCAGGCAGAAAGTGGTTGAACCACTCGCTGTAATAGTCGGAGTAGCTGGTTTTGGATTTACTGTGATAACAGTTGCAGCACTCGCAGGGCTTTGACAGCCGTTTGCGTCTGAAACCTGTACCGTATAAGAGCCGGATGTAGTTACGTTAATAGAAGCGGTTGTAGCTCCTGTCGACCATAAATAAGCATTTCCGGTACTTGAAGTCAATGTCACTGATCCGCCTGCACAGAAAGTTGTTGGCCCTCCGGCCGTGATAGTTGGAGCAGCAGGTAAAGCATTTACCGTAACAACCGTTGCAGCGCTTGAAGCACTTTGACAACCAGCTGTGTTAATTACCTGAACGGAATAAGTTCCGGAAGTTGTTACGTTGATGGAAGCCGTTGTAGCACCTGTCGACCATAAATAAGCATTTCCTGCACTGGAAGTTAATGTTACCGATCCACCCGCACAGAAAGTAGTAGAACTACTTGCCGTAATGGTTGGTGTTGCAGGAAGTGGGTTAACAGTTACCGTTGTAGCTGCACTGGCAAGGCTCTGGCATCCTGCTCCGTTGCTTACCTGAACGGTATAAGAGCCGGAAGCAGTAACGTTAATCGATTGCGTTGTTTCTCCTGTCGACCATAAGTAGGAAGTTCCGGTGCTTGAAGTCAATGTAACCGATCCGCCTGCACAGAAAGTAGTGGAACCACTTGCTGTAATAGTTGGTGCGGTAGGCAGTGAGTTAACGGTTACAGTTGTAGCTGCACTTGAAGCGCTTTGACATCCTGCTGCGTTTGTAACCTGAACGGAATAAGTTCCGGAAGTCGTTACGTTGATAGACGCGGTTGTAGCACCTGTCGACCATAAGTAGGAAGTTCCTGCGCTCGCTGTTAAAGTAACAGAACCACCCGCACAGAAAGTAGTAGAACCACTTGCTGTAATAGTTGGTGTAGCTGGTAAAGGGTTAACAGTTACGGTCGTAGCTGCACTGGCAGCACTTTGGCATCCCGCTCCGTTTGTTACCTGTACGGTATAGTTTCCGGAAGTGGTTACGTTGATAGAAGCGGTTGTCGCTCCCGTCGACCATAAATAAGCACTTCCTGAACTGGAAGTCAATGTAACTGATCCGCCTGAACAGAAAGTCGTCGGTCCACCTGCTGTAATAGTCGGAGTGGCAGGTAAAGCGTTTACAGTAACAGTTGTTGCTGAACTAGCCGGACTTTGACATCCTGCCGCGTTTGTTACCTGAACCGTATAGGAACCTGCGGTTGTTACGTTGATAGAAGCCGTTGTAGCTCCTGTCGACCACAAGTAAGAAGTCCCCGCACTGGAAGTCAGTGTTACCGAATTACCGGCACAAATAGAAGTAGAGCCACTTGCAGTAATGGTTGGAGCTGAAGGCGAAGCGTTCACGGTAACCGTTGTTGCTGCACTGGAAGTACTTTGACATCCCGCAGTGTTCATTACCTGGACAGTATATGAACCTGCAGTTGTTACGGTAATGGAAGGTGTTGTAGCACCTGTTGACCACAAATAGGAATTTCCTGCACTGGATGTCAGAGTAACAGATCCGCCCGAACAGAAAGTGGTTGGTCCGCCCGCAGTGATGGTTGGAGCAGCAGGAGCGGAGTTAACGGTTACAGTTGTTGCCGAACTTGCCGGACTTTGACATCCCGCTGCATTCGTCACCTGAACGGTATAAGAACCTGCGGTTGTTACGTTAATGGAAGATGTGGTGGCACCTGTTGACCACAAATAAGAAGTTCCTGCACTGGAAGTAAGAGTAACAGATCCACCTGCACAGAATGTAGTTGGCCCGCCTGCAGAAATGGTTGGAGCAGCCGGTAAAGCATTTACAGTTACAACGGTTGCAGTACTTGCCGCACTCAAACATCCCGCAGCGTTTGTTACCTGAACAGAATAGGAACCGGCAGTCGTTACGGTAATAGATTGCGTTGTAGCACCTGTTGACCACAAGTAAGAAGTTCCTGCACTGGAAGTCAATGTCACGGATCCGCCGGCACAGAATGTTGTTGATCCGCCTGCTGTAACTGTCGGAGTGGCAGGCGCAGGGTTAACCGTTACAACCGTTGCGGCACTTGCAGTACTTTGACACCCGGAAGCATTAGTAATTTGAACGGTATATGAACCGGAAGTTGTTACGTTAATAGAAGGAGTGGTAGCACCTGTTGACCACAAATAGGAAGTTCCTGCACTGGAAGTCAATGTTACTGATCCGCCGGCACAGAAAGTAGTTGCACTTCCGGCAGTAATGGTCGGAGCAGTTGGTCCAGGGCTTACTGTAACCGTAGTTGCAGCGCTCGCCGGACTTTGGCATCCTGCAGCATTTGTCACCTGTACAGTGTAGTTTCCGGAAGTTGTTACGTTAATAGAAGCAGTTGTAGCTCCTGTCGACCACAAATAGGAATTTCCAGCACTGGAAGTCAGGGTAACGGAGTTTCCGTTACAGAATGTCGTTGGTCCGCCCGCTGTAATGGTTGGAGCAGCCGGTAAAGCATTTACAGTAACCGTTGTTGCTGCACTCGAAGCACTCTGACATCCCGATGAGTTTGTAACCTGCACGGTATAGGAACCTGCAGTTGTTACGTTGATGGAAGGAGTTGTTGCTCCTGTTGACCACAAATAAGAAGTTCCTGCACTGGAAGTCAATGTTACCGATCCGCCTGCACAGAAAGTTGTTGAACCACCTGCGGTAATGGTCGGAGCAGCAGGAGCAGCGTTCACAGTAACTACAGTTGCTGCGCTGGCTGTACTTTGACATCCTGCCGCGTTTGTTACCTGAACCGTATAAGAACCTGCAGTTGTTACGTTAATAGAAGCGGTTGTGGCACCTGTCGACCACAAATAGGAGTTCCCTGCGCTGGATGTCAGTGTTACCGATCCACCTGCACAGAAAGTCGTAGGACCACTGGCTGTAATGGTCGGAGCAGCAGGAGCAGCGTTCACAGTAACAACAGTTGCTGTACTGGAGCCACTCTGGCATCCCGACGAATTCGTTACCTGAACGGTATAAGAACCTGCGGTTGTAACGTTAATGGAAGCTGTTGTAGCACCTGTCGACCACAAATAGGAAGTTCCGGCGCTGGAAGTCAGTGTTACCGATCCGCCTGCACAGAAAGTTGTTGGGCCACTTGCTGTAATGGTTGGAGCAGCAGGAGCGGAGTTAACTGTTACAGTTGTAGCCGAACTTGCTGCACTTTGACAACCCGATGCGTTTGTTACCTGAACCGTATATGAACCTGCGGTTGTAACGTTAATGGAAGCAGTTGTAGCACCTGTCGACCACAAGTATGAAGTTCCTGCACTTGAAGTTAAAGTTACTGATCCGCCTGCACAGAAAGTGGTTGGCCCTCCGGCAGTGATTGCCGGAGTAGCAGGAGCAGTGTTCACAGTAACGACTGTTGCTACACTGGATGCACTTTGACATCCTGCTGAGTTTGTTACCTGTACGGTGTATGAACCGGAAGTAGTTACAGTAATCGACTGTGTGGTTGCACCATTCGACCACAAGTAAGAAGTTCCTGTGCTTGAAGTCAATGTTACCGATCCGCCTGTACAGAAAGTCGTTGGCCCTCCGGCAGTAATTGTAGGGGTAGCAGGAGCAGATCCGTTTGTTACCGTAACTGCCGTTGAATTGGCAGAAGTACAGGATCCGTTGTCCAGATGCACAAAATAAGATCCGGCTGTGTTAACCGTAATTGATTGGGTAGTTGCTCCGGTAGACCAAATGTTATTGGTTGCCGAAGAGGACGTTAAAGTCACTGATCCGCTTGGACACAATGTTACCGGTCCGGCAGGTGAAATAGTTGGTGTGCTTAGGGAAGCAGCAACTGTTACAGTAATGGTATTTGACGTGAGCGTAGGACATCCGCTTACAATATTTTGTACCGAATAATTTCCGGAAGTTGTTACCGTAATGGAAGGGGTAGTAGCTCCGTTCGACCATAAAATGTTGGAAGTAACATTCGAAGTCAGGACTACTGATCCGCCTGTACAGAAAGTGGTCGGTCCGCCGGCAGTAATTACCGGGGTTTGAGTTGCTGTTACACTAATTCCCGTTGATTGAGGAGATGTACATCCTCCGCTGGTATATGTAACGGTATATGTTCCTGCAGTTGTTGCAGTGTAATTTTGTGCAGTAGCTCCTGAAATCAGGACTCCATTTTTGTACCATTGGTTCCCGGTTGCCTGGGAAGAGGTCAATACCACGTTTCCGCCTGAACAGAAAGTCGTCGGTCCTCCGGCAGTAATGGTCGGTGCTGTTGGCCCAGGAGTTACCGTAACGGTAATAGTGTCTGATTTCGCCTGGCACCAGTCACTCCACGAAGAAGAAGTTACTACGTAATAAGGACCGGTTGCAGTTGCCGAAATGGATGGAGTGGTTTCATTGTTCGGATCCCAGTCATACCATTGTGAAGCTGTCGTTGAAGTAAGTGTTACACTGTTTCCGCTACAAAAAGTGGTTGGTCCGCCGGCAGTAATTACCGGTGTGGTATTTAGATGAAGGGTGAAGCTGTTTGATCCTTTGTTCGGAATAATCGCATCAACTCTTCCGTCGTTGTTGAAATCTGCAACAGCCATACCAGACGCATCCGTTTCCGAAGCGAATCCAACTGTCGGTGGATTTAATACATAGGCAGCGTTTGTACCGAAACCGGTAGCCACACTTGCTACTAATGACCCCGTAACGACACCGCCACCATTGTTATAAGTGGCCATGACGTCTAATTTCCCGTCGTTGTTAACATCAATGATCTTAATCCCCACAACAGAACCTGAACCGGGTGTGGTGTTGATGATGGTCGTTGTGTTCGTTGCGGCACTACCGGTTGTAACTGCCGGATTAAAGATCTTTCCGACGTCTCCGCTTCTTCCTACGATGATGTCTTTATCTCCGTCACCATCCAGGTCACCTGATTCCAATGACGTTGCCAACGGATAAGTTGCAGTCGTTGTTCCGATGTTCCCGTTTGCAGCAAGCGTTCCTGATCCGTCTCCTTTAAACTTTAAAAGCTGGGAACTGGCACTGGCATTGTGACCTACTACCACATCATTAAATCCGTCGTTATCGTAATCGGTAATAACAATCGGATATGGAGTTGGATTGGTTGCATAATTGACTGCCGAATTGAATGAAGAAGCTCCATTGGCAGTTAATACAGAGAAATTCGCGCTCCCGGAATTGGTTACCACGATATCTGTAAAAGCATCACCGTTCAGGTGTCCGATCTTGGCCTGAACAGGTGTTGTTCCGACCGAATAAGTTGATCCTGCTGAAAAAGTACCGCTTCCTGTACCGTAAAAGACGGTAATGTTACCACTTCCGTTATTCACCACAACAAGGTCCATGGAACCTGAATTATCCAAATCTGCTCCGGTAATATAGAACGGAGTAGTACCGGTTGTTAATATTGCTCCGGCTGTAAAACCTCCCGCACCGTTACCCAAATAGATTTGGGCATTGTTTGCCCCGGCTTGTGTGATAGCGACATCTTGGTTTCCATCTCCGTTAAAGTCAGCTGCAAAAGCAGAACTCGGAGAAGCACCGATGTCGAACAAATTCGTCTGGAGGTAATTGTTTGTGGCATTTCCCACAAAAGAGTTGAAGTAAGCTCCGGAAGTTTGTGCCGAAACAATGTCCGGATAAGTATCTGAAGTGAAGTGGCCTACAACCACCGCTTTCGGGCTTCCAGGTGCCTGGATCGTCTGGTACAAACTCAATACTCCGCCACTTCCTCCGAAGAAAATGGAGATGGTGGACGAACTTACATTGGCAACGACAATATCCTTAAAACCATCCTGGTTGATATCAAAATTGTCAATGCCGTCCGGTGCCAGTTCTGTGGCATAAGTAGCATGTAAATTCAAAGTTCCCGTACCGTTGTTTTTCAATACGGAAATGTTATTACTCGATTTGTTGGTGGTAACTACGTCTTTATCTCCGTCATTGTCGATATCACAAATGGTTAGATCTGTTTGACCGCTACCGCTTGTAGAAACATTGGTACCTGTGAAGAAATTACCAAGGCTTCCGTTGTTATTTTTGGATACATAAACACCATTTGCCGTATAGGAAACAACATCCAGGTGGTTATCGCCATCCATATCAGCAACTTCCATGTTTTGGATGCTGCCTGTAATAGTAAATACCGTAGAAGAGAATAGGGTAGGATTACCCAGTGTACCTGCAAATAATGTGAACTGGTTGGTAGCAGAAGTTCCCACAATATCCACAGCGCCGTCTTCGTTGAAGTCTCCCACAGCCATGTACTTTCCGTTTGTGAGAGTAAGAGTGGTGATACTATCAAAAAGCCCGTTTCCCTGGCCGTGAAAAATATAAATACCCGTTAAGTTGATGTAAGCCACATCCAGCTTTCCGTCGTTATTGAAGTCAGCACTTCGGATATCCTGCGTTTGGAGCCCTGCATTCCCGTATCCGACCGAGGAACCGAATTTTCCATTGCCTAACCCTTTTTGAAAGGAAAATCGTTTGACCGTTGAAGCAGAAGCAACATAATTCGAACTGACAATGTCGAGCACTCCGTCACTGTCAAAATCACCTTTTACCATTCCGCGACTCTGAGAGAAAGTCTTTCGGATGGAAATATCGTTTCTCGAACTGAAGCAGGCGTTGGAGACCTGGGACCAATTCGCAAGAGCTATCATGGAGAATGATAGGAAAATAAGTAGTTTTTTCATATACGTTTAGTCAAGGTAACGGGAAGTGTATTAGTTTCTATCAGCCGAAGATAGTTCTTTTTTTAACAAATCCGCCACGCTCGTTTGCGAATAAACAGGTGTGCTAAATCGAATTACCTTCGAAGCATTAGTTTTCAGTGTAATTTTAACGAAAAAAAAATCAAAAGGTTGTATTTTTGTTAAAAATGACACAAAATTAATTGATAATTCAATTAAAACAAACTATTCGCTAATTTCGCTTTCATGCAAGACAAGATTACCTTTCAATTCGTCAGTGAACCTACGGATGTGAATTTTGGAGGAAAAGTGCACGGAGGTGCCGTAATGAAATGGATTGACCAGGCAGCTTACGCCTGTGCCTCTACGTGGTCGGAAGGTTACTGTGTAACAGTCTACGTGGGTGGTATCCGCTTTTTTAAGCCCATTCATATCGGTAGCCTGGTGAAGATTCAGGCGCGGGTCATTTTTACCGGAAAATCAAGTATTCACATTGCGGTGGATGTTTTCTCGCGCAAGATGAGTGAAACCAAATTTGAAAAGACAACTCATTGTGTAATTGTCTTTGTTTCGGTGGATGAACAGGGAAATCCCAAACCGACCAATCAATGGATCCCGAATACCGAACGTGAAATGCAATTACAGCAATATGCCAAACGTTTAATGGAATTGCGCAAAGATATCGAGGTCGAAATGGGCCCGCATTTGAAAGATTTATTTTAAATACTATCAGGGGCGCGATTAAGCGCCCCTGACGATTTATGACTGTTGTAAAAAAGTCTTGTATTTCTTCCCGGTCCAGTAAATAACCAAACTGTTGGTATCTGTTCTGATCAGCTGGATAGCCGGAAGTTTCAGGGAAATCTTCTTCTTGTTCCCGTCATTCATGATGTATTTGTTCCGGTAGATGAACCAGCGTTTGGTCCAGGAAAGGGAAGTTCCCATATCAGTAGCCGTTCCACAGCCAATGACGTAAACCAGATTCTTCACATTGTTGATGATCATGACTCCTTTTGTTTTGTCGATTTTGTTCTCCACAAAGAAGGCAATGTCAACCTGGCCGTCTCCGGTAAAGTCTGCTTCGAAATAAAAGGGATTGAAATCCGTAAGGATCTGATGTTTTTGAGCCATTTCCGATTTCTCCAAAACAGGTTTTACCCACGCCGGGATATTGTTTTGGATCAAAAGTGAATCTGTTTCACCGAAAGAAATGGAAGCGAGCAAAAGTGCCCAAAGCATTAAGCCGAAAGGTATAACCGTTTTCATAAACTGAGATTAGAGTTAAACCGAATCTAAGTCTTTTGAAAACCGGATTTTCTGTAAAAATCTGAACGGTCGTACCTGTTTACTCAACTGATCCCATTCCCGATTAATTGTTCCGGGGAATATTTAATTGGTAAGGAAATTCGTTGCTGCTTAAAGTTTGCTGAATGACCATGAGTGAAAGCTCCATCAGTTCATTATTCTTAAAGATGATCCCGTCAGCTCCTGCATCAAGGCAGGAGCGCAGGATAAATGAATTGTTCTCATCGGTGACAATGTAGACTTTCGCTAAAGAAGTTTTCTTTTTGATCTTGTCCATGATGTCAAGGCCGGTGAGATTTGCTCCCAGGTTGTAGTCCAGGAATATGATGGAATGGATACCCGGAAGATCTGATAGAAAAGCCTTGGAATCCGTATATGTACTAATTTTAAAATGATTCTGATGCATGGCATAAGCCGTGAGCAATTCGCGTTCGAGCTGTAGTTTGTAAAGAGTCGTGTAGAATGGATTGTCGTCCAGTACCTGAATACGTAATCCGAAGAATGGTTGCTTTTCCATGACGATTGTTTTTTGTTTGAAAATTGGTGTTGTTGCCGTTCATCTGTTTTTCCGCGCTGAGTGATCTATAGTAAATATGATTTCCTCACGGTTGAATGTTTTAGCAGTTCAACATCCGGGCTATTCCGAAATTCGTACCGTAATGCGTAAACAAATGTTAAAGCCTTTGCAGATACTGAATTTTAGAGCAGGTGAGAGCGTGCCACAAAAACGGAATGTTTTTCAAAATGAAAAAGTGGATTTTCATTTTGAAAATGAGAAGATTTCTTTGAAGAATTGACCGATATAGAACTTTGAACACAGATTACTTCATTTTCACTCTCTGCTTCCTTAATGGGTGCTCCGGTGTTTTTATCATCTGAAGGTTATGTGGGGCACCAACAAAGTGGCGTGAAGAATCCATTTCTACGGTTCTTTCAAGAGTAGCATTCACCTGTCATGCAAACGGTTAAAAAAAACTGGTGACCCAATGTAGCGAAAGAAATGGGGCACCAAAAGGGGCACCATTATTCTTGAACTTGTTTGAATTGGAAATTTGCAGAAATCTGCTTTCTCGATGGGGGTAAACGAAAAAAGCGCCCAATTTGGAAGCTTTTCAGTGATTTTAGATCTCGTTTGAAATCTTTTTGTGAACCTACCGCAACCAGAGTCGAACACTTTGAAAAAAGTAGATCAATTACTGAAGCTTATTAATTTTTCTACGTCATTTTTTTGAAGTGATCCATAAATGAATTTATCTCCATTCAATATAAACTGATCTGGATTTATCTCATGAATCTCATTCCAAAACTTGCTAGTCAAATTTTCAAACAAGGAATCTTGGATATTTTCTGATAGTAATGAAAATCCACTATAGTTCACATATGAATCCATTTTGTTTATTCGAATATTACTAGTCGTGACCAACCATTGATCATAAACATCAAATATTGCCTCATTTAATTCTTCTATGTTTATATTATCAAAATAAGCCATTTCATTTTCAAATACCCATCCTCTGGATAATTCTTCATTGGTAGGGACAAAAGAACCT
Source organism: Fluviicola sp. (assembly GCF_039596395.1). NCBI lineage: Bacteria > Pseudomonadati > Bacteroidota > Flavobacteriia > Flavobacteriales > Crocinitomicaceae > Fluviicola > Fluviicola sp. Next base: position 2,011,944 of record NZ_JBCNJT010000001.1, on the reverse strand, counting down.
CCATCAAATGAAACGATGATGAGATTTTTATTAAGTAATAACTCTGGAGCCTTTTGAACGATCGTTCCAATATTACATGTTTCAGAATCCAATTCTATCCAATAATATTCCTGTGTCTTTTTAACATCCATTCTTCTAACTTATTTTTTCAATTATAGATATAATCACAACGATAAAAAAAATTGCCTGAAGCCCAAATTGGATTCGAACCACTTTGAATGTTCAGAAAACACAATAAAATCAATGGTTTACTAAATATTGGAGCTTATCATCTGAAAGAATCGGATTGAAACTTCGAACAAGGATTCACTCTTCATTCTCACTCTCCGCTCTCGCTCTGAAAGAAAAAAGCATCTGGAGAAAATTTGGTCAGAATGAGAAACAGAATGAAAATGAGGTAAAAGAAAAAAGCATCACTATTGCGATGCTTTTTTCTTTTGTGATCCCGCTGGGATTCGAACCCAGGACCCATACATTAAAAGTGTATTGCTCTACCAGCTGAGCTACGGAATCTTATTTTTTATTCGCCTCACTCATTCGTGATTGCGGGTGCAAAGATAGATATCTTTTGTGTTTGTGCAAGGGTTTTGAGCAAAAAAAACGAAAAAAAATGAGTCATATTTTCTAACGTCCTGAATTTAAGGGGGAAGTTGGATGAAATTTTCAGGGTTTAAATCGTGTTTTTAAACGTTGTCACTTTTATTTGCATATTCATCCGATCGGTTTCCTTTATAAATTCTCACACAGAGGTAATGTGAAATCTGAAACTCTTTAAATTTGAAACCGCTAAAAACAGGAAATATGTCACATTTCAATAAAAAAGAGCATTGGGAAAATGTATACGCCACCAAGGAGTTGCACGAAGTAAGCTGGTATCAACCAAAACCGGAAACATCCCTGCAGTTTATTGAAAAAGCGAACTTGTCAGAAGATGCGAAAATCATAGATGTGGGCGGAGGTGATAGTTTTTTGCTAGATCATTTACTGGAACTGGGCTATACGAACATTACCGTTGTTGATATTTCCGGAAAAGCATTGGAACGTGCCCGTAAAAGATTGGGCGAAAAGGCAGATTCCGTGAAATGGATCGAGGCCGATGTGTTGGATATGGAACTCGAAGATACCTACGACCTTTGGCACGATAGGGCGGTATTTCATTTTGTAACGGATCAGAAAGACATCCAAAAGTATATTTCGCAACTGGAACGCTATATCCGGAAAGAGGGAACCCTGGTTTTGGGGACGTTCTCAGAAAACGGCCCGTTAAAATGCAGCGGAATAGAAATCAGGCAATACTCGGAGACTTCTTTGGATCTGGTGACAGGAAATTCCTTTGAGAAAACCGGTTGCCTCACTGTAGATCATCAAACTCCTTTCGATACCCGGCAGAATTTTATATTCTGTAGTTTCAGAAAGCGCTAATTTTAAGCTCGTGAAATTCTACGTCCGCAATATGGTATGCAGCCGCTGTAAAATGGTGGTAAACGATTTATTCCTTAAAGCCGGGTTGATACCCGTTTCAGTAGAATTGGGAGAAGTGGAACTTTTGGAAGAGCCTGGTAAAGCACAGCTGGAAATTGTGAAAAAAAGCCTGGAAGAAGTGGGCTTTGAAATCATTGACGATAAAAAGAGCAGGCTGATCGAACAAATCAAAAATGCCGTTGTAACACTCATTCATCACAGCGCCGATTTCCCGAAAACCAATTTTTCAGAGTTCATCGCACAAAAGGTAAATTACGACTATACCTACCTGAGCAACCTTTTTTCCGAAGTAGAAGGGACAACCATCGAAAAATACATCATTGCACAACGCATCGAAAAAGTAAAAGAACTGCTCATGTACGACGAACTTTCGTTGGCAGAGATCGCTGACCGGCTCGGGTACAGCAGTGCGGCCTATTTATCCAATCAATTCAAAAAAATAACCGGCCTTTCACCTTCCTTCTACAAGGCCCTGAAAGAAAATAAGCGCCGGAATATCGAAGAACTGTAAATCTTACAAGCCAATTCCAAAATTCTACAGTACGCTTTTTCGTTAGTGATCTACTTTTGTTTGATAGAAAACGGTTTAAAAGTTCTGCGCATTTGAACCATTTAAACGTTGATTTTTTTACTCTTTAATATCATTCAAATGACCCATACATATCACATAACAGGAATAACATGCTCCGGCTGCGTAGCAAAAGTCCAATCGGCCCTGGAAAAAGTCCCGGAAATCACAAACGTGGAAGTTTCCAAAGAAGCAGGAAGTGCCCGTATAACTATGAACAAACACGTTTCAACTGCTGATTTACAGGCAGCACTCGATCCGAGGTATTCCATTTCAATGGCACCGGTGACAGACGTGCAGGAAGCGGAAGAAACACGTTCCTGGCTGGAAACCTACAAACCCATCTTACTGATTTTCGCGTTCATTGGCTGTGTTACAGTCTTGATACAATTTCAAAATGACCGGTTCAACCCGATGGAATGGATGCGCCACTTCATGGCAGGCTTCTTCCTGGTCTTTTCCTTCTTTAAACTATTGAACCTGAAAGGATTTTCCGAGAGTTATGCCATGTATGATGTCATTGCAAAAAGAATCCCGTTTTGGGGCGTGGTTTATGCATTTATTGAATTGGGACTTGGAATTTCCTACCTGGTCAATTGGAACCCACAGCTTACGAACTGGATTACCCTGATCGTGATGAGCATCAGCATCATCGGAGTGCTGAAAACAGTGCTGAACAAAAAGAAAATCCGTTGTGCCTGCCTGGGAACTGTATTCAATCTGCCGATGAGCACCGTAACCATTATTGAAGATGCATTAATGATTGCTATGAGTGCAGCAATGCTGTTCCTTGCTTGAACTCTTTAAACCTTTAAACTTTTTTGAATGTTCTAAAATAGAAAAAGCCACCATCCGATGGGGGATCGTGGCTTTTTTCTCAACCGAGCAAGAGTTTGCTAAAATAAGTTGTAATCCAGAGGAAATTCCGCCGAAGCGTACGCTATAAGTTCCTTCTTGAGAGCAAAATTACATACCGTCCGGGGAGTTGTCATTAAAAAGGTGCCCAATCGAGCAGAAAATTGAGTGAATGGCCCCGATTTATCGGTCAATGATTTCAGGTACTATAATTTCAACCGTTTTGTTTAGTAAAATTTAGATGAATTGCTTTTCAATGCTTTTTTCAAACGAAAAAAACTGCTATTTTTAAAAACCAATAGATTAAACCTTTCATCGTGTACTGAAGAAAAATAACTGATTCCGGCTATTTACGAAAACAACTTTCTTCTTTGCTCAAAAAAAGGCATATTTGGAAAACAAACTTTTGTCTAACTAAAAAATGCGTTTTATGGACACAACCATCCAAACTTACACTGTTCAGCCTGTTGCGCTGCCTATTGTACCATGTGGTGCACCAAATCTACCTGAAACCGCTGGAGTTGATGCGGCTTTCAATGTAGCTTCAGGACAAATGAGCGTAACAATGACATTCATGCTCCCTGGAACCATCAATCCGAGCCAGGTGACGATCCAGCAATACTATCCTGCTGTTGCCGACCCAAGCAAATTGTATTTTTATGCAGTTTACAATTCGGATTCTACCGCTACAGCAAAACCGGTGAACTGCGCTTTCAAAGCCAGCCCGGTAGATTCATCCGGAGGGGCGATCTCGTTGGGAAGTGTTTTGACGATCAATACGATGCTGGTGAATCTTTATGGACCAAAGTCTTCAAGAGGGATGAATAGTGCTGTAAGAACAACAGAACAATAAAAATGTTCTCTTTAAATGAATTGAAATATCTACTGAAAGTGTCCCTACTGGGGACACTTTTTTTGATTACTGATAAGGTCTTTGCTGAAAGAGATAGGAGCAATCAGTTCATTGACCAAAGAACAACCGAATTGGCTGCGAAAGTTGATTCAAAGGTTTTGTCTAAAACAATTGGTTTTGCAAAGTTGGAAAACTGGGATTCCGTTTTAGTGAATACACAGAAACTTTTACAGCAAGTAAAAGACCCAAAATTGCTTGACTTTGTACATTATTACAGAGGAGAAGCATTTCATAAGAAGCGGATTTTCAGGTATGCTATGAGTGAATTTGACCTGATTCGAAAAGACTTTGAATTCCATACCATGGTTCAGTTCAATAAGGCAAGTATTTTTTTATCACAGGAAAAATACAATCAGGCTTTGAATTTATTTAAAAGTATTGATACTTCGAATGCAAAAGACATTCAAACCATTCGTATAGATGGGCTGTTTCACAATATGGGTGTTTGTTACCTGCATTTGGGAAATTATCCGGAATCAGAAAAGTATTTGCTTACAGCAGCCAGATTAATCGAAGAAAGAAAAGATTATGTTTCGCTAATCTATTCGTATATTGATTTAGGAAATCTTTATTACGAACAGTACCTCGACGATAAAGCAATTATATATTTTGAGAAGGCTTATAATTTTTCTCAAAAATACGGTTCATTTGAATTGAAACTAAATGCTTCGCACAATATGGCTGTAGCAGAGGAGAACCGGAAGCGTTACGATAAGGCATTGGCTTATCGCAAAGAATATGAGAATTGGAAAGATTCCCTGAATGACCAAAACAAAATATACGAAGTTGCCCAGATCGAAAAAAGATTGGCTTTGGAACACGAACATCAGCGGGTTAAGTTGCTGGAAACGGAAAACAAACTGAAGCAAGCGCGTTTGAATACGTATTTGTTCGCTGCTTTATTCCTGTTGGCTGTAATCATTTTCGGAACTTACTTCTACCGCCAAAGTGTGTTGCGCTCGCGGGTAATTTTGCGTCAAAAGCAGGAACTCGATCTCCTGAATGCTACAAAAGACCAATTGTTCTCTATCGTTAGTCACGATTTGAGATCTTCGGTCCATGCACTCAGTGTGAGTAATTCCGGTCTGAAAGACAAAGTACAAAAACAGGATTACGCCGGTTTGGAGAACCAGCTGGAAGAAAACAGTGTGATTGCCACCAATACTTACAATATGCTGGATAACCTGTTGAATTGGGCGCTTTTGCAAACGGAAGGCGGTTATTTTAAACCGGAAGAACACCGTTTAAGCATGCTGATCGACCATGTGGCTTTCAATTTCAAAGGAGTCCTGAACCAGAAAGGAATCACCTTTGAAAATACGGTCCCGAAATCCGTAAAAGTATTCGTGGATGCAGAATCCCTGAAGATCGTTCTGCGGAATTTCATGGACAACAGTATCAAGTTCTCGGATTCCGGATCGGCGATTACGGTAAGTCTTCATGCTCCCTCCACACTCCACACTCAAACTCACGCTGATGAGGTTACATTCATCTGGAAAGATACCGGGAAAGGAATGTCGGAGGAAACGCGCCTGAAATTACTCAGCGATTCGCCTCAATTGACCAAAAAAGACCACGAAAAAACAATCGGTTCGGGATTGGGAATGAATTTATGTCGCGCAATGCTAGCAAAAAACAACGGGAAGTTCGATATTTGGAGCAGACAAAATGAGGGAACGAGTATGATCGTTACCTTAAAGACATGTGCTGATGGAAAAAATTAAGGTCCTGATTGTTGAAGACACGGTAGCAGAAAGTGATAAACTGATCAACACATTGACAGAGAGTCAATTCGAAGTGGTGGGCGTTGCACGCTCGCACAAAGAAGCATTGCAGTTGTTCTATACCAATAAAGTAGACATCGTGGTGATCGATATTTTCCTGAACGGTATTCCCGAAGGAATTACCTTCGCAGAAACACTCAACAATGTTCCGGAATCTGCAAGGCCTTTTGTGTTTTTGACCAGTTCCACCGACCGAAGCATTTTCGAACGGGCAAGACTCACCAAACCTTACAGTTTCCTGTTAAAACCTTTCAACCCGCTGGAAGTGTTGTATGCGCTCGAAATGGCGATAGAGAAATTCTACGATCAACCCGATATTTTCCAGGGAGACGAAGAAGATACCGTTATCAGTTCCGACTTCCTGTTCATCAAGAAAAAAGATGCCTTGAAGAAAGTGGCCATTTCGGATATCATCAATATCGAGGTGGAAGAGCGCTACTGTTCCATTTTTGTCGGCACTGAAAAGTTCGTCATCCAGATTTCGCTTACCAAAGTGATCAACCTGCTTGATCCGTCGAAATTCTACCGCGTACACCGCAATCACATCGTAAATGCACATGAGATCGAAGAGATCCAGCCTTCCGACGGCTTGCTTGTGATGAGCAATAAATTATACGTGCCTATCAGCGACCATTACAAAGAGGTGCTGAACCAATTCAAGATCATCAAGTAATTATCCATGATGAATTATCAATGGGCCATTGTAGCCTTGATAATTCAACCATTCATCATGGATCATTGAAAAAAATCCCATGCTTCGTTTTTGGTTTTTCGTGACATCGATTCCGGTTTTCATGACATTCCCCCGGATTTGCACCGGAAAGAGCCCTATACTTGTTTCAGTCAACGATGCAATGCTAACAGGATTGCAGACTAAAATGAAGAGAAATGGAATTTTTATTGACAGATGTAACACTTTCGCCGCTTCCCGATGCTAAAACAGTTCTGGAAGAGATCCGGGACCTGGAGTCTTACTTTGAGTTGTACTGGCATTTTTCCCGCGGAGAATTATTGCCGTTCGATTTTCCTCAGAAGCATTTGAATCAGTTTCCTGACAGGACTTACAAACAGCTTTTGATGACTGCAATAGCTAATAAAATGAATACTGTCAATACCTATTTGGCGATTCAGAATGAATACCTGAAGAACTATTATGTATTGTACCTGCATTATGCAAACGGGATGGATATTCCTTCAGACTTCCCGGAATTGATTATCGACCAGTTCCCCAGCAGAAGTTATATCCATCAGTTGAAAGGAGCAATTTCCATACTACAACAGGAAATTAATACCGAGAGAACAGCGATGTGAAAAAGAGTAATACCACCGCTATTCACTGAAACGAACACTACAACAGCGCCTAATGTTAGCTTTCACAGGAGAGCAGAGGTAGTAGCGACCTCTGCTTTTTTTAAACCAACTATTCAATGAATAAATAAACACTATCCACTTCCACTTGCGTAAAAGTTGCATCGTCAGGTAATTCATGTTATAATGAAGATGTAAAAACAAAAATCCTCCGTTCATTCAGCTGACGGAGGATTTTTTACCTTACGCTATAAGTAGTAATAATCGGGTGTATTATAGTAAAGACCGGTTACGGTCATTTTTCTAGAACTTCTTCAGCAAATGTCAGCTATTTTAAGTAGTTATCCACTAAGGGGAAACCCTCTATTTTGCCTGAAAAAGCATCGGATCCGTTTCAAACTGGTATTTTTAAAGCGGGAAATTCGTTTTGGATGAATAAACAATGGATAAAACTTTTTGGAACTGTTTCACTGTTACTGCTTTTTCTAAGCGCCTGCGGTGGACGGGGTAGTGAAGTTATTTATCGCCAGGAATCCCGCACAGGGTTGGATGACACTTGTCTCTGGCTTTCAAAAAGGACCAATTATCACAACGATAATTTTTACGATGTCTTCAATGCTTATTACGAAAAGCAATTAAAAAAACACGAGTACGATAAGGCGGCACTCGCACTTTCGGAACTGGCCGAACTGGAAATGTATTTCTCCCTCTTCCGGGAAAGTACCCGGGATACCATTCTGTCCTTTGAAAAACACTATAGAAAGAAAGTGTCGTGGGATAATTCCCTGTTCGTTGACTCGTATTTGGGGAATTATGAACTCAATCAGAACCAGTACCGAAACGCAATGCCTTATTTCAGGAGACTGATCAAATACACCCCTTTTGATTTCAATACCTGTGTGGAAGTGGCACATGGTTACGGAGATCTGGCGTATTGCTATTTTGCAATAGGAGATCATGAAAAGGCTATTCAATACGATCTGAAAGCACTGGAATGGTTCAAAAAGACAGACAACGAAAACGGAAAAGGCGCCATTTACGACAACCTGGCGCTGGTGCATTTGTATATCAAAGACTATAAGGCTTCGGATGCTTACTTTAAGAAGGCGATGAATTCTTTCAAACAGGTGAAAGATACCGTAAACATGCTTACATCCCTGCACAATAAGATCATTTTGTACCAGGAAACGGATAATCCGATGCAGTATCAGTTGATCGATTCGGCCTACCATTTTTTCAAAAAAAGTAAACTGGAAGATGAATCCCTGGATCTTTCGCTGTCGGCGTTTTACGTGGAAATGCTGCTGCATGAGAACAGGGTAGCGCAGGCCGGAGCAATCCTGGAGGAGCTTAAACCATTGGTAGTGGAATTGAATTCCCCCGTTTCAGATGTGGAGTACACGGTTGCCTTGGCCGAATATGAAATCAAATCCGGGAAAGGGATCAAAGATATTGCCCTGATCGAAAAAGCCCTGGAAACGGTAATAGAAGAAGAAGATTATCAAAACCAGGCAGCTTTTGCCGAGGTGTTGAGAGACAATGCCCTGCTGGCTAAAAATTACGAGAAAGCCTTTTTCTATTCCGAAAAACTGAAACAGGCCGAAAATAGTATCAGTAATCAAAAAGTGATCAACAAAACCATGGAGTTGAATAAATTGCATGAAACCAAACGAAAGGAAGAGCAGATTGCATTTCAGAAAGAAACCATCTCCAATGGAAAAACAACCATTGCACTGTTGTTTTCCCTCCTTATGGGGCTTCTTTTGGTGTTGGTCATTGTATTTTCCCGTCAGAGACAGAAGAAAATCAAAACAGAGAACAAGCGTGCGCAACAATATACCAAGCAATTACTCGATAAAACCGAAGAGGAACGCAGGCGTATTGCCAGTGATCTGCACGACAGCGTGAGCCATGAACTGCTGAACCTGAAACATTCCATCGGATCCAATCCCCGGCAGTCCGGGGAAAAGATCGATTCCATCATCAAGGATATCCGGAGCATTAGCAGGAACCTCCACCCGGTAATGTTTGAGAAAGTAGGGCTTTCGGCCAGCATCAATCAATTACTCGACCGCGCCCAGTCGGTGAATCAGTTGATGGTAACTTCAGATATCGTGTACTGCAACTCGTTGTCCGTTTCCGATGAATTACAGGTTTACCGCATTATCCAGGAAGCACTTTCCAATATTATCAAATATGCGGAAGCTGTAGCTGCCAAGATTATAATCCGGGAAAGCACGGAAGACCTCATGATCCAGATCAAAGACAACGGGAAAGGATTCAATGTACAGGAAACACTCTCCAAGAAAGATGCTTTCGGGCTTCACAATATCATCGAACGGAGCAAGGCCATCGGAGGCCATGCAAAAATACATTCCGATAAAAACGGTACCATCATCACTATTGACTTAAAGAAAACAACATGACAATCGTAATTGCAGACGATCACCCTTTTACACTGCAGGGAACACAGAGTTTCGTGGAATCTTACGGATACCAGGTAGTTGCAACTTGTGCTAACGGCGTTTCAGCTTTAAATATGATCCAGCTCCGCACACCGGATATTGCCATTTTAGACATCAATATGCCGGCACTGGACGGGTTGGATGTGGCCAAAAAAGTGCAGGAACTGAAACTAAAGACAAAAGTCATTCTACTGACCATGCACAACGAAATGACCATTTACAACAAATCAAAAGAATACGGAGTTTACGGCTATATCCTTAAGGAACATGCGCAAGTGGAATTGAAGAATTGCCTGGCAGAAGTGGCAAAAGGAAACCAGTATGTGAGTGATTCCCTGTTGAATGATTTGGTCAGTGTGCGTGAAACCGGCACCAGTGAACTGGATAAACTGACTTTCTCCGAAAGAAAGATCATTGAATTGATAGCGCAGCAAAAAACCAGTAAACAAATTGCAGAAATGCTTTTTCTTTCCGAAAAGACCATCGAAGGCCATCGCTCCAATATCATTGAGAAACTCGGATTACCCAAGGAAAAGAACATCCTGTTAAAATGGGCTTTGAAAAATGGCCTGGAATAGGGAGTTAGCCTGTGTGCTATTTTCAAATTGAAAAAACCGGTTTTCATTTTGAAGCAAAATCCAAGTGGGGCTGGCACGGTTCTCTCAGTTTCTAAAATGATCTTGTTTGAAAATGTTAAAATGAAAATCCTAGTAAAATTGCGGTTTTCCGATGTTTTGTGCGCTCTTTTAAACGGTTTTTAAATCGATTTAGTACTTCTTGCCTTTTTCCGGAATGTAACTTTTTTTGCTTGGTATAGTTGTTGTCTGTAAGCAATCACCAGGCTGGAACGGTACATTAAAAATTAAAGGAGTATGGCACGTTTTCTATCAATCAGTTTAGTAGCAGTTGTAATCAGCAACCTTTTTGCTTTTGCTCAAAAATATGAGCCTGTTCCCATGTGTTTGTTTGTACAGGAATCAGATCTGGAAAATCAGTCTTTTTCCGATGGTTCATTGGAAACAGCCGATAAGGCCGCTCCAATGACACTGAACATCCACAATACGTTCAATTCCAACTACCTGACTTTGGAAGTATTCGGACTTTCCAAAGCAGTTCCGTTCCAGTTGGTCAATTCCCAGGGTGTAGAAATGTATACCGGAACCATCAGCGGAACACAATTGATCGAAACAGAATCCTGGCCGGCGGGAACATATTATTTCCTATGCGGTAACCGACGGGAGACTGTATACATTATGAGGTAATTTACCAGCCTCGAAAGAGGATATATAAAAAAGCCGGTTTGATTTTTCAGACCGGTTTTTTGTTATTTAAATCGGTTCTGAAAAACATGTAGAGGTACACAGTCCGGTGATTCGAAAGCTTTTTTACCTGTATCCATTCCGGGTACAGCATTTCCGGGTTGGATCGTAATTGCCGGAAACGCTCAAGTGTATCATCCGAATCTTCCTGCTCCATAGTTATATGCAGCTGGTTTTTTGACAGCCTGAGTGTGTTTTCACCTGCAATAGCAAACGATAGTTTTATGAGTGATTCGGTTCCGTCTTTTTGAAGAAAAGGAATACGGTCGATTTCGGCATTTTTCTCCGCGAATAACCGCCCGAATAATCGGATAAAAGCATCCAGGCCGTCCTGGTCAAACGTGAAGTTGATGGAGTTAATAGAGTGGGAGAGCCTGATCATAGAGCATGGATATCAGGACCGCATTTCCCGGATTTTTTCCCGGTGCATTTTTCCCCATTCAACCAGCTCATGCAATACCTGGCTTAACGAAGCACTGTATTCCGTCAATGCATATTCGACCACTACCGGAGTTTGGTTCAGAACCGTTCTGCTCACAAAACCGTTCATCTCCAAGTCTTTCAATTCATTGGAAAGCATTTTAGCTGATATCCCCGTAATTCTTCTCTGAAGTTCGTTGAACCGTTTGATGTCACCGTCTCTGAGTGCAATGATCACCTTCAGCTTCCACTTTCCTCCGATCACGAACAAAGCATCTTCGAGTGCATTTAAACGCCCGTTGCATTCCGTAGATGTCGGAGCGGCAGACAGGGGTGGGAATTTGGGTGTTTTTTTTTCCATTTTTTCCTGAATAACTAACCAAAAGGTAAGTACTAACTTAAAGTATACTACTCACTTTTAGAAAGCAAAGCTACCTAATTTTGTCCAAAAAGCAAACTATGAAAAAAATCATTCACATCACATCAAGTACAAAAGGAGCAGCTTCTTTCAGTACGCAACTGGGAAAAGCAATCATTGAAAAATTGCAGATTCAATATCCGGATAGCCAGGTAATCCTTCGTGATTTAATAGCCGATCCGGCACCTTACGTTTCAACGGGAGAAGTGGCGGCATTTTTCATGCCAGAAGACCAGCATACGGAGGAAATGATCAAAGCTGCAGCTTATTCAAAAGCAGCTGTAACCGAATTATTGGATGCGGATATTCTGGTAATCAGTGCGCCGCTGATCAATTTATCCATTCCAGCACAGTTAAAATCCTGGCTCGACCACATTACACGCTCCGGACAAACTTTTCGCTATTCGGAAGCCGGTCCGGAAGGTTTGGTGAAAGGAAAGAAGGTATTCCTGGCATTGTCCGGAGGTGCTGTTTACACGGAAGGACCGATGCAGGCGTTCGATTTTTTAACCCCGTATCTGAAAGGCATGCTCGGTTTCCTTGGAATGACAGATACTACAGCTTATTGGGCGGATGGAACGTCTGTTCCAGGCTGGAAAGAAACTACCCTTGAACGTGCAATCCAAAGCATCTCTATCCCGGAAGACCTGGAAGCAATGGCTTAAAAAAGAACATAAAAAAAGCCGGCTTGAATATTCCAGGCCGGCTTTTTTGTTACTTATTGGTTATGAATTATTGAATGCTGATTGCACGCTGTGTAGATCCTGTTTCGGAAACCAGGCGAACAAAGTAAATTCCCGGCTGAACCTGGATATTCATGTTAACCGCTGTTTCTCCTTTGGAAATGGATTGCTCACTGATTTGTTTTCCCTGAGCATCGATAATGATCAATTGCGTTTCTTCTTTCAAAGCGTCAAAAGCAACCTGGAATGATCCGTTGTTAGGAACCGGGTAGATTTCCAGAGAGGATACACCCAATTCTTCTATTCCTGTAGTACCGCAATCAACAACCGTTACAAAAACACTGTCAGTAAGTGTACAATTCGCATTATCTACTACGGATAGAACTACTTCACCAGAGCTTTGAACTGCAAATGAGTTGTAATTGTTGTTTACACCGTTCCAGGTATAAGAGCTATAACCGAATCCTCCCGGAATGATGAACAATCCATCTTCTGAACATACCGTTGTATCAGGACCAAGGTCGATGGTGTTAAACATCAACGTGATTTTGTTCGGACAACCAAAATTCGCAGCTGTTCCCATCAATTGCGTAGCCATATCTGTGGCCTGGAAGTAAATCAGGTTTTCGTCGCCCCCGCCAAAAGTAGGGGTGCTGCTTTCGTAGTGCCCGTAAAAACGATTGTTTGTAGGATGAATTACAAAACTAGCCATGTCCGAAAAGTCGGTAATATCCAGGATAGCTGTTGCAGTGTTCGTAGTAAAGTTAAAATCAACAATCGAATCATTATCATCGCGGAAGTAAGCGTGGCGGTCTGTTCCGTCAAATCCCGACATTCCCCAGTCAGCCCAGTTTTCAGAACCGTATACGTTCAGGTTGTGCTGCCCCATTGGCGTAACCAATCCGTTTAGGATAGAGATGTGGTAAAAGTCATAATTTCCGTAAGCAGTTCCAACGATCAACTCATTGTATCCGGCAAGCATTACACCTTGGTCCAGTACTCCAACTGTAATTGGCTGAGACAACATGATGATTTCTGTTCCGTAGCTCAAATCTTCATTCAATGAGCGTAAAGCATTCATAGTAAATCCATTCAGGTTGTCATCGTTTGGAGTGAAGGGAGCAACTGTATTGTAAAGCGTGTATAACTTCAATGTGGACAAGTCTGTAAAGATTCCGTCGCGTTTTGGTAGATCCATGCCATTTTGAAGATTCAGACCAAATCGGCCGGTAGCATCATCACCTACAATATACACGTAATTTGCTGTTACTGCGATTCCGCCACGATCATCTCCGGTGATATCATCATGATCAACCGTTTGAAAATTGCTGGTATCAAGAGAAGTTATTTCATAGTTGTATGGAGTTGACACAATAGCAGTGTACAAGTCCATCGGGTTAGAAGTAATTGGAGGCAGCATCATGATATTTCCCATTCCAAGTTGGTTGACCAGGTCTTTATCTGTTGCATAAACTTTTACTATATTTCCGTAGTCCAAAACCGTCCAGGTATTTTCACATACCGTTTTTGATTCATTTGCCGGATTTGTCATTACAGTAAACTTGGCACTATCTTGTGTATAACACCCGTTTGCTTCGGTAACTGTGTATGTGATGTTGTAAACCCCGAACGCATTCGGTAAGGTGCTCAAATCAATGGTGTTATTGACAACTCCCATACCTGTAAATGTACCACCTGTAGGAGAACCCACTAAATTGATCGGATCTTCCGAAAGACAAAAAAGGCTGTCTGTGGTAAAATTGAAACTGGCTTGTTGGGAAGGAACACCTGTTGTACAGTAATTGTATGTAATTTTAGCGCGCATTCTGTTGAAATTACAGTAAGGGCTTACATTTCCTTGTTTTACAAATTTTAAAACAACACTTCCTCCATACGCATTGACATCTGCAAACGGTATTGTTACAGTAGCCGTAAATGGAGAGCAGTCATAGTACGTCGGTGATGTAAAGTTTCCTATTAATGTCGTTCCTGGTCCGTAAATGTTGAAAGAGCTTCCTGGATAAAAATAAGCATCACCATCCATGGTCAATGTGGCATCACTGTACGCTCCAGAAGCAAGTGAATTAAAGGTATAGTACATTGTATCGCTGGAATAATCAATGTAGTTATAATCGTCATTTGTAGGAGTACTCCCGTAAGCAGAGTAGGTCTGGGAATACCCGTTAAATGTGGCAAGTATGCTAAAGAGCAGACTTAAAATGAAGTAATTTTTTTTCATATTCAGATTTTGTTTTGTTCAAAGCTAGGTCTTTTGTTTCCCGGAAATTTTCCCGGGTAGGTGATTCAGGGGGTAACCCTTGTACATCGAAGTGCCCATAAACAGAGCGATTGCGCCCGTGTGTTTTTTGACGTTGAATTAGCTGTTTGGTTTCCAGTGGATTAAAACTCAGAAGGTTTTCCCATAACCCACTGTTCAGGGTTTCCCCGGTATTGGTCCGCATCATTTGGTTTTGCAGCAGTCAACCGATTTAATCAGTACTTTTTTATTGGCCTATGAAGAGATACCGTTCACCGAATTTTTGAAAAAATTGGGTTTAACGAAATCGGATAATCCTTACTTTTAAGGGTCTTTTTGAAACGGAAAGGCATTAATCTGTTTACAGGTAATATGGAACAACAAACCATTATCAAGGTTCGGAATTTGTCCAAGAAATTCGGGTCCTTTGAAGCAGTTAAAAACGTTTCCTTTACGGTCAATAAAGGAGATGTTTTCGGATTCCTGGGACCAAACGGCGCCGGCAAAAGTACAACCATCCGTTGTTTGTTATCGCTCATCAGCCCCGACAACGGAACTATTGAATTATTTGATAAATCCCTGCAGAAGAACCGTTCTGCCATCCTGGCAAACATCGGGAGCATCATCGAAAAGCCTGATTTTTACAAGTATTTGTCGGCGCAAAAGAACCTGGAAATCTTTGCACGTATTTCCGGAGCGGATGTCTCGAAGAAAGAGATCCATGAAATGCTTGATTTTGTAGGATTGGGTGATCGCGCAAAACACAAAGTAAAAGGCTTTTCCCACGGGATGAAACAGCGCCTGGGAATTGCACAAACCTTATTGCATAAACCGGAATTGATTATCCTTGACGAACCCACAACCGGTTTGGACCCACAGGGAATTATCGAGATCCGGAACCTGATCCTGCGCCTGAAGAACGAACAGAATAAAACCATTTTGCTGTCTTCGCACCAATTGTCTGAAATCGAACTGATCGCCAATCGCATGGTGATTATCAACCAGGGAAAATCCATTGTGGAAGGTTCCGTGGAAGAGTTGCTGAACAGCGAAGAAACAATGGTTCGCATTGAAGTAGATGGAGTGGAAGGAGCGATGCAGTTAATCCGTTCCAAATTCAATCCTGCCGAAATCAGCCAGGTTTCTTCCAAAGAACTGGAAGTGCTCCTTTCGAAAAACCATGTTCCGGATCTGACCAAAGAACTGGTACTGGCCGGGTTTACGATCCATGCAATCGAGCCGAAACGCAAATTAGAAGATTATTTCATTAAAACCATTCAATCCTGATGCTTTTCAAAAACACGTACAACGAGTTCATTAAGATCGTATCAAAACCCAGAAGCTATTTGGGATTGGGCGCTTTAACCGTGCTAATCGGTCTGATCATTTTTGCCATGAAAGCAGATGGTGAATCGATGGTTTCTTTTGTAACTGCAAGTTTCGAACAAACCCTTTCGTTCAACGGCAAACTGGTAAATGGAAACCTCATTGCCTTTATCATCCTGCAAATGCTGGTGGTCCATATTCCATTGCTGATTGCTTTGGTAACCGGAGATCTTATTTCGGGAGAAGCCGCCATGGGAACGATCCGAATGCTGGCAAGCAAACCCATTTCGCGTACGCAGATTGTGCTTTCGAAGTTCACCGCCGGAGCCATTTATACGCTGGTCATTACACTTTGGCTGGGAATTCTGTCCTTGCTGGTTTCTCACCTGGTATTCGGAACGGGAGACTTGATGGTGTTAAACAGCGACGGATTGGTCATTTTGCCGGAAGCCGATATCTTGTGGCGTTTCGGGTTGGCGTTTTGCGTGGCGTATTTGTCCTTGCTGACTGTAGCAACGCTTTCGATCTGTTTGTCGGCCTTTGCAGAGAATTCCATCGGACCGATTGTCGCAACCATGGCAATCATCATCATTTTTACGATCATCGGAAGTTTGGATGTAACCGTTTTCGATACGATCAAACCGTATTTGTTTACGACCCACATGGCGTCCTGGCGCAGTTTCTTTGAAGATCCCGTTCCTTTCGATGACATTATCAATTCCATCGTGATTTTGCTCACGCACATTGTGTTATTGGTCGGAATTACCTTATTTAAGTTTAACAGAAAAGACATCACATCGTAATGAAAAAGAACCTGTTTTTTAGTTTCCTGTTCCTGACTTTCGGAGTATTCGCGCAGGAACCGGAAAAAGTCATCGAAAAGATCAATGCAAAGATGGCTTTCGTAAAAGATTATACCGTCAATGCACACATCGATGCAGATATCCCGATGATCAAGATCATGCCTTCCAATGCAAAGATTTATTTCAAGCAAAAGGACAAGGTAAAGATCGAATCGAAAGGAATTACTATTCTGCCTAAGCAGGGCTTTACGGAGTTGAACACTTTTTTGTCTGACAAATCCAAATACACAGCCGTTTTCGGAGATTCACTGAAAATCCGCGATGTGGATACGCGTTTGATCAATATTATTCCGAATTCCACTTCTGGAGAAATTGTCCTGGCAAAGATTTGGGTCGATCAGAAAAATGCGGTCATCATGCGTTCGCAGGTCACTACTCAAACCAACGGAACGGTGAAAACGGATTTCAAATACGGATCACAAATCGGTAATGGCTTGCCCAGCGAATTGAAATTCGAGATAGATGTGAAGAAGTTCAAAATGCCGAAAAGCGTTGCTGCCGACATCAATAAAACATCTGCGGACCAAAAAAAGGCAAAGGAAAAACAACGGACAAAAGGGAATATCACGATCACTTTGAGCGATTACAAAGTGAACACCGGTTTGAGCGACAGTATTTTTAAAGAGAAGAAAAAATAGATTACATGTAGGGCCGAAAAATTTTTCACTCCTACGTGTTTACGTGGAACTACTGCGTAGCAACTTTCAGCAACGCCTCTTTCAAATCGATCTTATTCGTATCGTACAAAACAACTCCCATGTCGGTATACGTTTTTTGAAAGGCCTTCGCTTGTTTTTTACCCAATGGTTTGCCCAGGTAAATGAAATAAACCGCAATGCTATCGCTTTTTAACTGGTTTAACAAAGCTTGTGTTTCAGCATTCAGAAGAAATTCACCGTCCGTTAGTAAAAGCACTGCATTCACGCCTTTTTCCAGTTTGTCGGAAGCCAGAAGGCTTTTCACCGTTTCGAATCCACGCTGAATATTGGTTTGGCCGAATGCGTGGATGTGTTCTATTTTTTCGTGAATGTGTTTTTTCTGATTACAGGGAACGGATTGAAGCAGGATATCCGATTTACCTGAAAAAGTAACGATCGAGATCCGGTCGATTTCGCGCTGCATGTTGACAAGGTTCACAGCATTTTCCTTCAAATGGCTCAATTTCCCGGATTCGTTCATGGAGGAAGAAGCATCCAATAGATACACCAAATGATGAGGTGCTGCTTGTTGGATCAGCAATTCTTCCTTGCTCAGGTTGGAAGGAACAGAATCTTTTGGAAGAGGCTCATTGATTTCTTCGGTATACTCAAATTTGTACAGGAGTTTCGGCGCCATCAGCAATACGTTTTGATTCGTATCGATCTCGGAAGGAGAAAGGCAGCAGTCGGAAGTTTTCCGGAAAGTCAAGCCGTCGGCTATGGCGATGTAATCGTTGTAATCTTCCACAATGGCATTGTAACTGCGCACAAAATCATTGTAAGCCTGCTGCGACTGTTTCAAATAAGGTTCGGAAGGAAACCTGGAGGAAGCAAACCAGTATATGCGGCTTTGCATGGAAGTATAAAATGTGCGGTAGCGCGTATGCAGCCAGAATCCGCTGTGCAAGACGCCGTAGCCACGTGTTTTGTACAAATAAAGCGAATCATTTTTCAAGCCTTCGGCATTTAATTGCCTGATCCTGGCGTCGTATTTTGCAGTATTGGACATATTCTCCGCGTACAATTCCTTTTCCCACTTCATCAATACGATCATGGTCAGGTTCAATTCCTGTAATCCTTGCTGCAATTCTTTGTGCGTACCGAAAGGCGGGTAGTGGAAGTTGCAGTAATCGACCAGTGCGCTGTCGAGTTCTTTACTGTTCACGTAACACTCCCGGAACCAGCGACCGTGTGTTCTTAAAATACTTTTTGCCGTTTCGAAGCCTTTGTCTGACCGGAATTTTTTCTCCGAAACATATTCGTTCAACGCTTCGTGGGTCGCATACAAACTATCCGTCGAAGCCAGGTATTTATTCAGGAAAGGTGCAAAAGCCGAGTATTCGTTTTTGGGTTTTGACAGCACTTTTAAAACCGTTTCTCTTGCTTCGAGCCAGGGAATGTAATCGGCTTGATAAGCCGGAATCTGGTTTTGTGCATTCGGAGTAATTTCTTTGAACCGGAAAGTTTGCTCGATATTCGTGTAAGACAAAAGCCCGCTGTGTTGTGTTTTGCTACAATAGAAATAGCTTTCATTCACTTTTTGACTGCTGCGATTCATTGCTTTTTGCAATTGAACGGCGTCGAAATACCAGTCCTGGTTGCAAAGGCTGAAAGCATTCATCAGTTCTACCACATGATTTAATTCACGAACAGCCTGATTCCGTTTTTGCGCACGGCAAACAGTGGAGAAAATGATGCAGCCGGCAAACAGGAAGTATTTTATTGAAGTCATGAATGAGTATTCGATCATGTTAAATTAATGAAAATTCAAACGCCCGGCTGCTGAAAAATAGTTGTGCGGGTAACTATTTCAGCTACTTTTGCAGGCTCGCAGGGAGGAATTATGAAGAAAGCACTGATTGCATTGTCATTTGGAGGATTGACCATCGGAATTACAGAATTTGTTATGATGGGATTGCTCCCGGACATTGCAAGGGATTTATCGGTTTCCATTCCGAAGGCCGGTTATTTGATTTCAGCATATGCTTTGGGAGTTGTGATCGGTGCCCCGACACTGGTTTTGATGGCGCGCAATTATCCGCCGAAGAAGATTTTGCTGGTTTTTGCAGCGATGCTGACCGTTTTTAACGCTTTGTCAATCATTGCCCCGAATTACGAAGTTTTATTCGTGTCGCGCTTGCTTTCGGGCTTACCGCATGGAGCTTTCTTCGGAGTAGGAGCAGTTGTTGCAAGTCGCCTGGCCACGAAAGGAAAAGAAGCGCAGGCCATTTCGATTATGTTTGCCGGGCTCACTTTTGCAAATCTGATCGGAGTACCTGTCGGAACTTACATTGGCCACGAATTTTCCTGGCGTTATTCGTTTGCATTGGTAGCAATAATCGGGTTAATAACCTTTACCGCACTTTCTTTTTGGATGCCGGTCCTGGAATCGGATAAACCGGGAAGTGTAAAAAGTCAGCTGGTATTTTTCTCGAATCCGAGAGCCTGGTACATCATTTTGATTACGGCAATCGGTTTTGGAGGCTTGTTTTGCTGGATCAGTTACATTGCTCCGCTATTAACGGATATTTCCGGATTTTCAGCTGAAAGTGTGTCTTCCATCCTGATTTTGGCAGGTTTCGGGATGGTCGTGGGGAATTTCCTGGGTGCAAAACTGGCGGATAAATATTCTCCGGCACTCACTATCCTGATGCTTTTACTTGCCATGGCCCTGGATTTGACCCTGGTCCTGTTCACGTCATTCAACCCGGTCGCTTCACTGATATTGGTTTTCTTCACGGGCTGTATCTCTTTCGCGGTCGTTGCCCCGATCCAAATGCTGATGATCCAAACAGCGAAGGGTTCCGAAATGATCGCATCTGCGGCATTGCAGGCGAGTTTCAACATCGGGAATGCCCTGGGAGCTTTCCTTGGAGGAATTCCTTTGGTAATGGGGTATGATTTTACTTCTCCGAATGTTGTAGGATTGATGATGGCACTTGTGGGAGCCGTGATCACCACTGTTTTGATCTTCCGGATGAAGAAGGATCAGGCCTGAAAAAGAAACACCTTTCAGACAGCTTTACCGCTTTTAAGGTATTGATGGAGCAAGATTCTCTCCGTATATTTGTTTCAATTGATTATCACAATTCACGCGGGATATGAAGGAAGAGCAGAAAACAAAATGGGGGAAGAATGTGACAGATCGTTTGCTGGAAGAACGGTTGAACAATATGCCCGTTTTTGATACTTCCCGGGATGCTTTAACCCAATTGATTGAATTGGCAAAAGAAGGCATGACGGATTTCCCGAAAGAACTCATACAGGAAGTAGCAATCCAAGATTTGCTCGGAGCGCTGAAAAAATCCCACGGAAATTATTTGAATACCAAGCTTCCTGAAATAGAGCAGTCGATCTATAATTTATATAGCAAGCAGGCCAATTCCGACAATGTATTACTGATGTTGTGCGGGTTCTTCATTTCCTACCAAAAGAAGCTGGTGGCGCATATTCAGTACGAAGAAGTTTTCCTGTTTCCCTACATCGAATCTTTACTGGAATTCCGCAAGTCAGGAATACCTATTGACCGCGAACGTTTCGGGAACTTTACCCTGAAACAATTCTTTGACAACCATTCGAACCTGGAAGAAGACCTGAACGAGGTGAGGAATAAAATCACCGGGATTATAGAAGGGTTGAAAACTCCTCTGGCTTTCCGCATATTCCTGACCCAGCTGGAACACTTTGAAAAAGACCTGGCCATTCATGCCGTTTTGGAAGACGATGTGCTTTTGCCCCGATTGGTGGAACTGGAAGTTCATTTGTTGGGCTGAGAAAATGTTCAATTAGTCAAAGTTGAACCCTTTGAACCCTTTGAACTCTTTAAACTCTTTGAACTCACTTTACCTTTTCAATTCTGCTTCCTCAATTTGTTTGGCTCAATATTTGCCTTTTCGTAACTTCAACAAAAAAACAGAAACATGAAACTGACATTTCTTGCCCTGATTGCTTTAGTAAGTACATACTCATTCGGTCAAATCACCTTCGAACACGGAACTCTGGAAGAAGCTTTAAAAAAGTCCAAAGAGGCTAAGAAACCTTTGTTCGTGGATGTATTTGCTACCTGGTGCGGGCCTTGCAAGCAAATGGCGGCAACTTCGTTCGTTGATCCGGAAGTAACAGCTTTCTATAATTCAAACTTTGTTTCATTAAAGCTTGACGGTGAGAAAAACGACGGGCCGGAAGTGATGCGTAAATACGGAATCAGCGCTTACCCGACACTTTTGTATTTCAACGCGAACGGAGATTTGGTTGCTAAAGTAGTTGGCGGGCAGCAGGCAAAACAATTGCTTGCGAAAGGAAGAGAAGTTGTTAACCCGGAAGGAAACCCGGTTTCTTTGGCCAATAAAACCTACGCAAAATCTAAAAAGAAGCGCGAAGACCTTAAAGCTTATGTGAAAGTGTTGGCAGATAACGAGCACGATTCATTGCGTAAATACGCGGAAGAATATTATCAAAAGTATCCCGCGTTGGATTTGAAAGACCCGGTTGAATTCCAGGTGTTCAGAAGCGCAGTTCACGATTATAAATCACCGTTGAGCAAGGAATTCCTCAATAACGATGAAAACGTGAAGAATCAGGATGTTTATTTGGGGAAGATCAATGATTATTTCATGACAACTTACCAGGAAGCAAAAGCGGCAAATAACTTTGAGATCATGCAAAACATGGTTGTGGAGATTTATCCTTACCTGAAAAAATGTAATGTTCCCGATCTGCCTTCTCAGGCTGATTACCTCGAATATGTGAAAAGCCAGTTTGTGAACTGATTTGGTGAGATTTATGTAATAATCCGGAATTTTTATATAATGGCAATTCTTTGCTAATGAAAGATCTTTGTAAAAAGCACAAAGTTTTATCATTAATTATAGAGTTATGTCAGCAGAAGAAAACAACTGGAACAAAGATCAAAATCAGGGTTCCAATCAGGATCAAAATCAGAATCAGAATCAAGGTTCCAACCAGAACCAGGGTCAGAATCAAAACCAGGGTCAAAGTCAAAATCAATGGGGAAGCCAAAATCAGGGTTCCGAGCAAAATTCTGATCAACGACCGAATCAAAACACCAATCAGAATCAGAACCCGTATTCCAACCAAGATTCCAATGCGAATTCAGGAACGGGACAAAATACGGCACCATTCCAGATTACAGGTAATTGGGGCCAGCAATCTTCTCAATTGAAGAATAAATACAGTGAACTAACTGATTCGGATCTGGACTACCGTCCCGGACAGGAAAACGAATTAATGGACGAACTAGGCACAAGACTCAACAAGTCGCGCGATGAAGTTCAGAATATCCTGAACGAATTTAATCAGGGACAGTCCAATCAAAATCAAAATCAGAATCAGAACCAGAATCCGAACCAAAATCAGAATCCTTCTGATGAGGAACCGGATAAATACGTCCTGTAATTTTAGATGTAACGTGCTTATCAGTTACTATTAATACGACTAATAGTAACTGTTAGGTTCTATCTAGAGAAAGGCGTCAGTCTGAATACGACTGGCGCTTTTTTTGTGGCCTTTCGCTTTCCCGGGAGCAGATTTTAAGCGTTTAACGTTCCTTAAGAGTTCTGTAAAATATGCAATAATTGCGGCAAAACGTGTAAAGATTAAAACACCTGCGAATTGCATATTTGTTATAAGTGAAAACGCATTCACGGTTAATCTGGATAGTCATGAAAAGGATAGTAATACGCCTGGGATTATCGTTACTGGTAGTCGCTCTTGCAAGTTGTACGCAAACAAAATCTGAAAAAGTGGAAAACGCTTCGGATAAAGTTCAGGATGCGCAGCAAGAATTAGATCGGGCACAGAGAGAATACGAAGAAGAGGTTGCAGAATACCGGCGTTCGGTACAGAACGATATCGATAATAACCGCGCAGAGATAGAGCGTCTGCGAGCTGAAAAGATCAATGCACGGGCAGATGCCATTCAACGAAGAAACGAACGCATCGAAGAGCTTAGAAAACGCAACGATGAAATGGAAGCCCGAATGGACGAAATGAAAAATACGAACCGGGAAAACTGGCAGGAGTTTAAGAGAGAGTTTAACAACGATATGGATGAACTCGGACAAGCTTTCAGAGATCTTGGAAAAGACAACGTAAAATAATACAAATAAACAGTTGATAGGATAGGTTAAGATTGGTTTTAGGTAGGGAAGCCGTTTCGGCGGCCTCCCTTTTTCAAACCGGCTTTACAAATCGGTCGATTGGTTAGAAACTAACAGACAGGGTTCCGGACCGGAAAAACCGGGATAATTATTCACCAATTAATACTTACAATCATGAGAGCAATATTGAGCACCATAGCAATTCTTGTAGTAATCGGTTGGGCCATCGGATACTTTGGCTACCATACAGGAGGATTATTCCATTTAATATTAGTGATTGCACTGATAGCAATTGTTTTACAATTAATTCCAGGAAGAAGGGATTAGGTAATCACCAGATAGGGGGAAGACCATCCGGCAATAATTCTTGTTGGATGGTCTTTTTTTTGTTTAAACGGCATGCATCCGGAAATGTGAAATAATTATAAAACATAACAGGTTGTTTTGCCGCGTTGGTTTTTAATTCTATCTTAGAACCATTCACACGCACTACAAATAGTTATAGCTACATTTCATTAACAGGAAATAACGCAAATTTTTTTACTGATACCTGAATAACTAAGTGAACAGAGTTAGTTTTTTTTATTTAAAAATTAAAGCGGTATGAAGTTATTTATTAAGTACATGGTGAGTCTTCGTTGTAAGATGATCGTGAAGGAGGAACTGGCAAACTTAGGTTTGCGCCCAAGCAAAGTCGAATTGGGAGTTGTTGAAGTGAAAGAGCATGTATCTGATGAACTTCGTGAAAAAATTCGGGTCAATCTGGCTAAATGCGGATTGGAACTTCTGGAGGACCGGACGAGTATCCTCATAGAACAAATCAAGGGTGTGGTCATTGAAATGATCCATTATTCGGATGAAGCTCCGAAAATGAATTATTCGGATTATATCAGTGAAAAACTGAATTACGATTACACTTATCTTTCGAATGTATTTTCCAAAGTGAAAGGAATAACCATTCAGCAATTCATCATCATGAACAAAATTGAGCGCGTCAAAGAGCTCCTGATGTATGACGAAATGAACCTCACGGAAATTTCCTACAAGCTGAACTACAGCAGTGTGGCGCATTTGTCCAATCAGTTTAAGAAAATTACAGGACTTTCTCCATCGTTTTTCAAACAAACAAAGCAACTCGAAAGAAATACCCTGGAAGCGTTCTGATAGGATTCAAAATAACATCTACCAAAATAGTGAGGCTGTTTTTTTAAAACAGCCTCTTGCTTTTTATAGCCTTTCATAGTTACAATTTGTAAGAGAAGATCAATCGTTGTCTTCTTCCAGGTTTTCGTGATCGTCCCCGCCTAAACTGTAATAATTGTTTTCTTCGTCTTCATTGCCGGTATCTTCCTGTTCATCATCCAGTTCGGAACCGGGAACATCCAGGTTCTTATCAATGGAAGATTCATTGGGAGTTTTCTTTTTAGTGGGTTCTTCCGGATCCAGATCTTTTTCTTCCTTGTCTGTGCGGTAAATGTCTTCACTTGCCGGATATGCCGGATATCCCGGAAATTTTTCTTCAGACTTTTCTGCCGGCTTATTTGGTTTTTTTGTGCTCATAATTCATTTTTTTTGATGGTAATTTCTCCCTGTAAGTTAAGGAATTGGCAAACAAAAACCCTTACAGAAATCACTGGAGTTGTTCAAGTAATTACTTATACCCTTTGAACCCTTTGAACTTTTGAACCCTTTGAACTTTTGAACCCTTTAAACTTTTGAACCCTTTAAACTTTGAATGTTCACTTCATCCCCATCAATCGCCGGATCCATTTCAGTTTCCCTTCCGAATAAGGCGAATATTTCAGGTTTGTCTCAAACCAGGTGGCTTTTTGTAAAATGCTTTTATAGTGAGAAAATGTCCTGAATCCTGCTTCGCCATGATAGGATCCCGTTCCGCTTTGTCCCACGCCTCCAAACGGCAAACGGCTGTTGGAAATGTGCATTACCGCTTCATTGATTGCGCCACCTCCGAATGAAAGTTCGTGCAGCAATTTGTCCCTGATCGAAGAATTAGTGGTGAATAGGTAACAGGATAACGGCTTTTCGCGCTTTTTGATTTCCGGAATCACTTCATCCAGGGAATCGTAAGTGATTACGGGCAGGATCGGCCCGAAAATTTCTTCCTGCATGATTGCATCGTTGAAAGTAACGTTGTGCATCAAAGTCGGTTGAATGATTCGTTGCCCTTCCCGGATTTCTCCCCCGGAATAAACTTTGTCCGGATCGATCAGGTTCTTTAGCCGTTCTAGGTTCTTGTCGTTAATGATCCGGATGTAATTTCCGTTCTCAATGGAATAGGAAGCTTGTTCGATTTCTGCTTTTGCGAGTTCCAGGAATTCGTTCTTCCTGCTTTTGGGAAGCAATACGTAATCCGGCGCAATGCAGGTCTGGCCGGAATTCAGGAATTTAGCCCAGATCAGGCGCTTGATACCCATTTTAAAGTTCGCATCTTCCGTGAAAATTGCCGGGCTTTTTCCTCCCAATTCCAGCGTAACAGGAGTGAGGTGTTTGGCTGCGGCCTGATACACAATCCGGCCTACGTTCGTACTTCCGGTAAAGAAAATCTTGTCGAAACGTTCTTCCAGCAAAGCGGTTGTTTCTTCAATTCCGCCTTCTACCACGTGAAAAAATGCGGGATCAAAAGCCGTATTGATCACTTCTGCGAGGATATTACTGGTGTTTAAAGGCAATTCGCTGGGTTTCAGGATTACCGTGTTTCCGGCTGCAATGGCTGCAATAGCCGGAGCTAAAGATAGCTGATACGGATAATTCCATGCGCCGATTATCAGCGAAACTCCCAGTGGTTCCGGTATAATGTAACTTTTAGCGGGAAAGTTCACCCAGTTAGTCCGTACGCGTTTACGTTTTGCCCACTTTCTTAATTTGCTGCAGGCTTCATCGATGTCCAGGAAAACCAACCCGAATTCGTTGGTAAAAGTTTCGAATGGAGATTTGCCGAAGTCTTTGTAAATAGCTTCATTCAATCGGTTCTGGTTCGATAGTAACAACGATTTTAGTTTTTGCAATTGCCCGATTCTGAACTTCAAGTCCTTCGTTTGGTTGGAGTTGAAAAACGCGCGCTGCTGATCGATGAGTGATTTCATGACCTTTAAGTTACTGAAAAAGAAGAGCAATAACCGGATTATTGATGCATGATTTTTTGAATGTATTCGGAGGTGTTTCCATTCCAGTAACAATGAACGCACCGGCCATTTTCAAATTCATGTTTACAATTCCTGTATCCGTACAGGTAATGGGCACAATTAGGACATAATCCCTGCATCTTTGAAGCCTCGTGGAAATAGTCGCTCTGGCATTCGGAACAAGAAGCGGTTTTGTTATCCATGCTTACTTCGTCTTCTCATTCACCTCGTGCACTTCCTGCTTGATATCGCGCAATTCGTTCAACATGGAGTCTTGTGTTTGAGCGGGTCTCTTAAAGCTTTCCTCCATCAGGTCGTTGAATTCCTTGCCCCAGTCTATTTCCTCGATGGCTTTCCCGTTCGCGCGGTGAGAACCGGTCAAGGCATATTTCGACCTTCCCGGAACGACATAAAGTGCATTGCTGAAAATTCCGTCTTTCCCGATCAGGAATTTGGAATCACGCGGCAAATGGTCGACTTTATCGAGGTGGATATGCACGTCCATTTTGTAATCATTGCTGAACTCGATTTTAGTAACGGTTCCTACATCCTGTTTTTTAATGATTACATAATCACCTTCCTCCAAACCATTGATTTCCTCAAATGAAATAACCAGGTCGCGCTTGGGATCACTGCAGGAGAACAAAATAACCGAAAGAGAAAAGATGAAAAGGAGTTGTTTCATATCGAAAGAATTTGGAACAAAGATACGAGATTTATCGCTTACCGCTTATTTCCGCAGGCAGCACAAAACGAAGCTTTTGGTGTGCGGTAAGGTTTTCCGCAGTTTTCACATTCCGGGCCGTACTGTGAAATTTGATGATGCATGATGGCGTTGGGAACCGTTTCTTTAAAACCTGTTAGTGTTTCATAATAATCCAGCAAAGGTTGAAAGCGTTCATGGATAGATCTTCCCGAATTTTTTAGTCTCTCTCCGAAAGCTTCACCGTAAAGTTTAGCAGCCACTTTAAATTCTTCGTCATCCAGCATGGGAACTTCCATCTGGCAGCGCCAGCACCAAAGCATTTTCATTCTTTATTTTGTTAATTCGGGAATATAATAACTTGCAGCATATTGAAGGTCTTTTCCACGTTTCAGGAATTTTTCAAAGATAGCATTGTATCGTTGCGGATTCAAAGGTGAATTACATGTAAGCACATCGTAAAATGTACCGTTTTCCCACGGTTCGATTCCATAAATGCCCAATCCCAGTTTTTCGACTCTTTGTAAAACAATTCGAAAGTCATCCGCAGAAAAGTACTTGATGGTTGGGCTGTCAAAACCGGTATTCAGATTTGTTAGTCCATAAAAGACATTTTCATCCAGGAAAATTTCTGCCGCAGTTCTTTCCGGATTCCCGATACTCATCGCTGTATATTTATCATAAGCCATCACATCAAAAACCTTTGACTGGCCGGTCTTCAGCCAGCGCTTGTAAATGAGTTTTCCGTTCATATACAGATACAACTCGTCACCTTTTAGTTCTTTGTAGTAAGCCATGATTCAGCTTCAGAGTAAATTTAAGGAGGATTTCATTTCTTCATTCTGATTCTGATTCTGATTCTCATTCCCATTCTGTTTCATCGAAACGATTTCCACGAAACAATTTCCATCCTGCATCGTCAAGTTCTGACTGTTCCTGAAATTCAATACCTGGCCGTTCTCCCGGATTTCGGCATTTTTGGAAAGGTCCAGTGTACGGATCAACCAGCCGGAAGTTTGTGCTTGTTCCTTCGCAAGGATTCCTTCGTCGTCGAAATCGCCGTCAGGTGAAGAGTAAAAGGCTGTGTAGCCGTAATTGATATCTACTGCCGGCGACCACAAAGCTTCATCAATTGTTTGGGAAACTCCCGTGTAAAGCTGTTGTTCCATGGCCCGTGCCCGTGCTCCGATGTGTACGCGTGTAGCGCCTTTGAGTGTTTCCGTACAGGAAGGAACCAATATGAAATCTGCTCCGGCTTCTGCCAGCAAATGTCCGCCGATCGGGAACTCAATATCGAAACAGATCTGGACTCCAAACTTCCCGAAACGGGTGTCAAATAAACGCAAAGCACCGTCGGAACTGGAAATTCCCCAGGATTCATCTTCGAAACGGGTCATGAAATGTTTGTCCTGGAAGGAGTAGCCTGTTTCCGTGAATACAAAACAGCGGTTCACGGTTTTATCTCCCAGGTCAACCGGGAAACTCGGTGCAACAAGTACACAGCGGTATTTTTCAGCTAATTCCCGGAAAAAATCAATAAAATAGGGTAGAAGTTCCTGCATCCGGTCGATCTGGAGTTTCAGATCATTCCGCACAGCCTCCGGGAATAATGAGGTCAATTCCATGCTTCCGTATTCCGGGAAAGTCAGGATTTGTGCACCTTGTGAACAAGCGCCTGCTACCCAATTTTCCGTATGGCTTTTCCAATCTTCCAGCGAGTGGTGAAATGTGATCGGATACTGCGCCAATGCTAGTGTTACTTCCATTCTTTGGTCCAAAAAATCAATTCTTTTTCTGTTTCCTGCGTTTCGTTGCGGTCGAGCCAGGACATGCGGCAGGAATAATTTTGTTTTTGATAGCCGCGTTTTGTCCAGAAAACGTCATTCGTGCGATAATCAGCCGGTTTTAAAGGATGGTCTTCCGGCCGGACAACCGAGCAGAAAGCCGTTGTTTTAAATCCGTTTTCCAGGGCGTGTTTTTCGCGCACATCAAAAAATAAGTGCCCGATTCCCCGTCCTCTGTATGCATCCAGTAAAATGCTCTCCCCGAAATAAAAGATCTCATCGATATCCATTCCCTGGTCCAGGAAGGGTTGCTGTATTTCTTTCGATTCGGCACTTAAAGGCATTCCGGTAGTTGCTCCAACGGGTTCTTCCCCGTCAAAGACAAGGAAAGCAATACTCAACGGATTTTTCGTGTAAATCTGCAGGTAGTTTTCTTCATATGCCTGTGAGCCTTCATACAGGTAGGGAAAATCGTAGAACACGCGGATACGCAATTGCCCCAGGTGCGGGACCAGTTTCGCGATGCCGTGTCCGGTTGCTGATTCGTAACGTAAGTGATTCACTTTATTGAGAAACCAGTTCGATCCACAATTCCAGGTTGTAATAGGTAGTCACCCGGGTTATTTTTCCATGTTGCACTTCCAGGAAAGCCGCTGCGGGAAGCACGTAAGTTTGTCCGTGAGCAGGAGGTAAACCTTCTTCTGCTTTTTTATACGTTCCGTGAACTACGAACTCAGCTGCAATGCGGCCAGCTGTTTCGGAGGAAAAAAGAACGATGTCCTTCAACGTTTCCGAGTAACTGGCATCCATGTGCTGCATGAATTCGGTAAATAGTTTTTTCCCGATGCGAGGCGTTCCCTGGTTGGGCTCGTGTTTGATGTTTTCGTCCACTAAAGACAACATTTCGTCCCAGTTTCGGGCATTGAACGCGTCGTAATACGCTTTTACGGTTTGTAAGTCAGTCATGATAAATTATAAATTCAATAATTATCAATTATCAAGCATTGATTTGCCAAGCTTGATAATTACTCCATTCATAATTGATAATTAATTCGGGCATTCCCCCTTCACATATTTCGTAATTCCGTGACACTGCGCGGTGCAGGCATTGGAATACGTTTTATTGTTGCATCCGCAAACCGGATCGTATTGCATGGTGCAGATACAATCGTCTTTGACTTTTTCGGTGCAATCTTCCTTTTTATTGCAGCTTTTAGCAGAAGTACCGACTGCTAAGATCGAAGCGAATATAACTAATTTCATAATCCGTGAATTTAAGCTAAGATACTCAAAAAAATACCGTCAATGACCAGCGCCATCTTGGAAATATTCAGCGTCCCCATCACATCGGTTTTTTGGTGGTAATTCTTGTTCCGGTAAAAGGCTGTATCTGTGATCATACAGGCGCTGAATCCCATTTTCCAGTAGTTCAGGTGATCGGAAAAGTCGATACCGGTAAGCGATTTCGGACCGTTGAATTTCTTCACCGGAAGCTTTGCAAAACGGTCCATGTGTTTGGTGAATTGGCGCACCGGTTTTCCCTTGCTGAATTGGTTGACGACCGTAATGTAATTTCCCCTGGAACCGTAAAACAGTTTGAGGAATCCGATCGGGTAATCCTGGGTGTGCTTTGCTTCGTTGAAATAGCCGATCATTTCCAGGCAGATCATTCCCGAAATTTTAGCATGAGATTGCTTGAGCGATTGTGCGTGGATAAAAGATCCCATGTACTCGGTACGGAAAAATGGCGGTTCTTCCAGTGTGTAAGCAACAAGTTCAATGTTTTGGTGCTGTTTCTGTTCGCGGAGCATGCGCGCAATTTCCAGTAAACCGATAATTCCGGAAGCGTTGTCATCTGCTCCTTCCTGGTTACCGCAAACATCGTAGTGCGCTCCGATGATCAGGCGCTCATTGATGGTGTCCCCGAAGCGGGCAATGACATTTCCATAAGTAATTCCATCAATCGAATAAGTCTGATAAAAAACGGTATCCGCATATTGCCGGAAATAGCTGTAAATGAATCCGGCGGTTTGGTCCAGCTGATCAGGATTCCGGTAATTGCGCGGCTTTTCTGTTTTCGTGAGTTCGGTCAAAAGTTCTTTGATCCGCATGGTATCAGCCTGTGCACAGGCTTTTGTACCGGAAAGAAAGAGAATCAGGAAGAAAAGATGCTTCATGTTTACGGGTTGAGAGAAGTTGTACAACCGGAAAGTAAAAATGTTTAACGGAATCTCTTTTTCAAAAAACCTGAATAGTCCGCCTCATTGAGTAAACTCCTCTCAATTCACAGTTTCACGGTTTCATGACCATCCAAAGATCTGATAAATCAGGAATGTAAGTTGTAATCATGGAGGAATGCTTGTCCGGATGCTTTTCTGCTTCCAGGCAGCCCCAGCCGCCACTTTTTCTATACGGAATGACTTCTGCCCAAAGCGCTTTGGAAGGATCGATTGCCAATAAACCGGCGACTGTGTCGTGAAGTGCTTTTTCTTTCAGTTCCACGGCTTTCAGGAACAAATCCAGTCCTTTATTGTGATTTCTGAAGGGTACCAGTAATTCTGCATCTGCTTTTGTGAAGATCGCGCCGTGGCAAACATTCTTGCTGATCAGACGTCTTTCCTTCATCGGGATAGCGATAAGCGCTTCAGCCGCCAGCGGGTTGCCGTTCAGGTTGAATGTCGGACAAGTGAGTTTTCCATCGAATTTTTCCAGACGGTATTCCTTCGGAATAATATTATCTCCTGCGAAACCTCCCTGGCAGAACCAGCGCTCAAAAAAAACTCCTGTTTCAAACAAAGCATGCGGATTTGTAAGAGCAGCGCCCGTTAGCAATGTACAGTCCGGGAATTGATGAAGTGTTTTTGCCATAATATGCGCGGCAGTATCATCTGCTTCCGAATGTTCGAAGTTTCCGACCCATTGCTGGTGAAAACCGGAAACGCGGCTGGCAAGAGATTTCGGGGTTCCGGCGCCGATGCTGACATCTTCCCTGTCGAGAAGTCGCAAAATATGGCGTACCACACCGATTTGGTCTGTTCCACCGGGATGCACGGAAACACTTGCCAAATGAACTTTGGGGTGCGTTGCTAAAATAGCCAGGGTCATTGAATCGTCGGGATCGGCGGTTTCCATATCGAAATGGAAGGGCAATTTAGGTTGCATGGTAGTAATTTTATATTTAGTGTATTAATTTTCGGCCGTAAAGATATTGAAAATATAAGAATGGATCAGTTTGCGAATGAAAAATCCACATGATAATGATCGTCATGCAAACTGTCTATCAGTTCACTCAGGTTTGTCGCAAAATAAATCCCGCTGGCTTTTAACTTCTTTCCGTATTCTGTGGTAAACAAATTGTCTTTCAATGCAATCTTCAGAATCACTTTGTCGATTTTCAAACCGTTTTTTTGGGCGTGTTTATCCAGTTCCAGGATGTGTTGCGCCATCAAATTGAAATCGATTGAGTAATGGTTGTCTTCCGTGTAAATACCGTTTTCATCGAAATCCATCAGGTAGTGCGGAAGCCCGGTAGTATTGAAATCCGTTGTTGAAATTCCGTTTTTCAAAAGCGGGGACATGAAATCTACGCTTAATCCGTTTTGATGGGTTTTGTGCGGCCAGATCTTCCCGCCGTGTTCATTCGAACATTCCATGAGCCCGAACTCAAATGCCGGGAGTATGGATTCAAACGTTTGGTAAGTAGCCAGCACGGTCCGGTTCACTTTTTCATGCGTAAAAGCGTGCTTGTTCAGATAGCTGGTAGAATCGAAATAAATAAAGTTGGGGCCTTTGAACGGGAAGATGCGCCCATTCTTTAAACTGCCGTTGCTGACTGTTCCCGAAGAAATGCTTGGAGTTGTGTTTGATTGATACTGATCATAGAGCTCCCGGATCGGATCTGCCTGCTGTTTCTTTTCAGGGGTTGTTTGGAGAGCAGGTTCGGTGGTTTCGATTTGACCGGTACATGCCTGCATGAGCAGAAGCGGGAAGAGGATCGGAATGATTTTCATACGGCGCATCTGGCAAAGTTAATGCCAATTTTTAGCCGCGAAGATGATTGAAATAATAAAATAGCGCTATCGAAGAGAGATTTAATAATCAGAAGAAGGAAAGCCTCAGGTAAATTTTTAAGCACAAAAAAACCCTGACAAAAAGCCAGGGTTTGTATATGGAGAATAATCTTCGACTTAGTGAGAGAAGCTTCTTTTTTCCTTGATACGTGCTGCTTTACCAGTAAGACCACGGAAGTAGAAGATACGTGCACGACGTACGGCTCCACGCTTGTTTACTGTAATAGTATCAATGAAAGGAGAAGAAATAGGGAAGATACGCTCTACACCTACGTTTCCTGACATTTTGCGAACTGTAAACGTTTCAGTTGTACCTTGACCACGACGTTGTAAAACAACACCCTGGAATTGCTGAATACGCTCTTTGTTTCCTTCTTTAATTTTGTAAGATACAGTAACTGTATCTCCAGCTCCGAATGCTGGGAATTCTTTCAATTCTACTAGTTCTTTTTGAAGCTCTCTGATAAAATCCATGACTCTAATTTTCTTTCACTATCCCGTAATTGGGGGTGCAATATTAGGAATAATTTTTCATTTTATGATAGTTTGTCCTAACTTTTTTTTATTTGAACTCATTTTTCTCTTCCGAATCGCTTTTTTTCTAATTTCGACTACCGAAAAACAAACTTCTTTGCAAAGATAGTGAGAATATGGAGGCTGTGGATAAGAAAATACTCGGGCGTAAGGATTTGGTTTCCTTTCCGGAATTTGAGCTGGAAAATGTACCCGTAAAAATTGATTCGGGAGCGTATTCGAGTTCCATGCATTGTCAGTCTATTGAAGTGATTGAATTCGGTGAAAAAGAACAACTCCGGGTAGTCTTTCTCGATGCCGGAATTTCAGGTTTTACAGGAAAAGAAGTTGTCTTCAATGATTTTAAGACAAAGGTCGTAAAGAGTTCGAACGGAATTGCCCAGGAACGATTTTTTGTTAAAGGAACGGTACGCCTGTTCGGACAAACATATGAAACCGTATTTTCGCTGACAGAACGAACGGGTTTGAGAAATCCTATTCTGCTGGGGCGCAGGTTGCTGAATAAACGCTTCCTGATTGATACCTCCAAAACCAATTGTTCTTATAAATACGAGAATAAGTAACTAAGTATATTGATCGAAGGAAAGGGATGAGCCTTTCGGAAAAAAAGAATGAAAATTGCCATTTTATCTCGCAATCCCCAATTGTACTCTACCAGACGTTTGGTGGAAGCGGCAGAAAAACACGGGCACGAGGCACATGTGATCGATCACTTGCGCTGCAATATTGAAATTGAACAAAAAGGGCCGTCTTTATTTTACGGTTCCGACTACCTGGAAGGTTTTGATGCGGTGATCCCGCGTGTGGGAGCATCTGTTACGTTTTACGGAACCGCGGTGGTGCGCCAGTTTGAAATGATGAATGTCTTTTCAGTAAACAGTTCGCGTGGAATTGTGCACTCACGCGATAAACTGCGCTGTTTGCAGGTGCTTTCCAAAGAAGGCATCGGTTTGCCGAAAACGGTTTTTACCAACTATTCCCGGAATGTGGAGCACGTGGTTGAATCTGCCGGTGGTGCACCCGTTGTCCTGAAATTGCTGGAAGGAACACAAGGTTTGGGTGTTGTTTTGGCAGAAAACCAAAATGCGGCCCAGTCGGTGCTGGAAGCATTCAACGGGTTGAAAGCACGTGTCATTGTACAGGAATTCATCAAAGAAGCTGGTGGTGCGGATATCCGTGCATTTGTGGTAGATGGAGAAGTAGTCGGTGCGATGAAACGCCAGGGAAAGGAAGGTGAATTCCGTTCGAACCTGCACCGTGGAGGAACAGCAACAATCCTGGATCTCACTGAAGAAGAAAAACGAACGGCGATCAAAGCGGCAGAAGCTGTTGGATTGGGTGTTGCTGGTGTTGATTTATTGCAATCTTCCCGCGGCCCTTTGGTATTGGAAGTGAATTCCTCTCCGGGTCTGGAAGGTATTGAACGAGCAACCGGTGTTGATATCGCAGGGAAAATCATCGCTTTTATTGAGAAGAATGTAAAAAAATAGAAATGGCCCGAAAGTTCTACATACTTGGAAAAGAAATTCTGCCCGGTCAAAGTGTTGAATTGAGTATGGATGTGGCGAAACTGCATACGCATACGCCTGTCCAGGTGCCGGTTTTTGTTGAGCGTTCGTTGAAAGACGGACCGATCCTGTTGCTCATGGCCGGAATGCACGGGGATGAGATCAACGGAATGGAAATCATTCGCCGGGTAATTCGCAAAAAGTGGAACAAACCGATCTCAGGAACAATTATTTGCCTTCCGGTATTCAATATTTTCGGGTATTTGAACTTAACGCGTGAACTTCCTGACGGAAGGGATTTGAACCGGAGTTTTCCCGGGTCAAAAAATGGTTCGCTGGCAAGCCAGTTTGCCTACCAGTTTATGAACCAGATTGCGCCGAATGTAGATATCGTCATTGACTTTCATACCGGATCGGCTCAGCGCTCCAATATTGCTCAGATCCGCTGTTTGCTTTCGGATCCGGTCAGCATGGAATTGGCGCAGGTTTTCAATCCGCCGTTTATCGTTCATTCCGGGTATATTTCCAAATCGGTGCGGGAAGCCCTGAATAAAATGGGGAAGAAAATCCTGTTATTCGAAGGAGGGAAAACCAATTCGATCGATGAAACCATTGTGGAGGAAGGATTGCTGGGGATTCAGCGCATTCTGAACCATTTCCACATGAAAAATTTCAAGCTGGAACAACCCGAAAATGATACGATTGTGATCAAATCTTCCAAATGGCTGCGTGCTCCGCAGTCGGGAGTGTTCCATGCCGTTGCTAAGAACGGGCAATACGTCGAAAAAGGGGAAGTGATCGGTTATGTAAGCGACCCGTATGGTTCTTCCGAGCGAAAAATCAAATCCAATTCAAAAGGATATATCATTTGTACCAACGAAGCGCCTCTGGTGAATAAGGGAGATGCGATCTTCCACATCGGAAGTGCGATGAATATAGACAAACTCAAGGCTTCCGATTTATGAAAACTTCAAATATCCAGGGATATTGTGCTATAGGTGTTTTCAATGCAAAAACCGACCACAATATCGGAACCTTATGGCGATCAGCTTATATTTTGGGAGCTTCTTATATTTTTACGGTCGGAAAACGCTACAAAAAACAAACTTCCGATGTAACGCGTACCTGGGCACGTATCCCATATTTTCATTACGATACTTTGGAAGATTTGTGCGAAAATATTCCCTACGACTGTCATTTGATTGCAGTTGAACTAACCGACGATGCAGAATTCCTGCACGATTTCGAGCACCCGAAACGCGCAATTTACCTGCTGGGATCGGAAGATCAGGGATTACCGGAATCTGTTTTGGCAAAATGCCGGAAAGTGATCAAACTTCCCGGAAATTCCTCCCTGAATGTGGCCGTTACCGGAAGTATCGTACTGCACGATCGTGCCGCAAAGTTGAAGCCCGATCTTCCACCCAACCATCGCTGAATCTTAGTTAAAACTAGCTGAATAGTTACGCTTTTTCGACAAATTATAAACGGTGTTAAATTCGTAACTAACTGATTTTTATTTTCAATTTCCATGTTTCGTTGTGTAAATAGCATGTTTCGCTTTTTTAATTTTAGTTAAAGTCTATCACGTATGAGCTATCTTTGCAAGCTCAAAACTGAGGTAGCTTTATTATGTTCAGATTTATACAACTTTTCCTGCTGGCGTTTTCCCTTACCATGGTGGTAGGTTCGCATGCGCAGAGAGACACCGTTTTTTGGTTCGCAGCTCCGGATGTTTCAGCCGGGGTGGGGCAGATTCCCGTTAAACTTCGTTTTCAAACTTACGATCAGCCGGCAACGATTACCGTTACTGAGCCTGCAAACGGAGCTTTTGTTCCGATGACGCTTACAATGCCTGCATTTTCAAGCGACAGTATTGATTTAAGTTCGGTCATTTCCCAGGTTGAAAGTCCAGCGGCAAATGTCGTTTCGAATAACGGGATCAAAATCAGTTCTACCGGCCTGATCAATACGGTATATGAAGTCATCGCACCGAATAACAAAGAAAGTTTCAGTTTGAAAGGCGGAAAAGCTTTGGGAATTAACTTCTATACACCGTTCCAGAAATTCTGGAACAACGCGGCGACTTCTCCGACAACTTATTCCGGGATTGAAATCGTAGCGACTCAAAACAATACCACGGTCTTGATTACACCCAGAACAGCCATTACGGGGCATGCGGCAAATGCTACTTTCTCCGTGGTGCTGAATGCCGGGCAAACATACAGTGCCAGGGATATGGATGTGAATGCAACAACCAGCCTTGCCGGTTCCATTGTTTCGGCAAATAAACCCATTGCACTGACTGTTTTTGACGGACAATTAATTCAATCGACCTGCGCGGATATGATCGGTGATCAGTTGATCCCGACTCCTTCTATCGGAACGGATTACGCAATTTACAAAGGAACTTCTACCGGTGACCGTATTTACGTACTGGCTACCCAGAATGCTTCTTCCATCGAAGTAACAGGAGCTACAACTACCACAACATTGATCAACTCTTCCGAAACACTGGAAATTCCGATGACGGATCAGTTGATGTATATCAAATCCACCAAACCGATTTATGTATACCATGTTTCCGGGTTTGGCTGTGAATTGAGCGGGGCTGTTGTTCCGAGTTTGAACTGTAAGGGAAATAACACCTCGGCGTTTTCCCGCTCCGGAAGTGACTCATTGGGAGTTGTACTTGTAACGAGAAGCGGCTTTGAAGGAAACTTTTTATTAAACGGAACAGCGGGTGCAATTACTGCCGGAATGTTCCAGACAGTTCCCGGAACAGGCGGACTATACAAAGCAGCGCGTATTTTCTTTTCAACGGCACAGGTTCCTCCGAATAGCCATAACATGATCTCGAACGCTTCGGATATCTTTACGATGGCAGTGATATCAGGCGGAGGCGTAAATACCGGTGCGAGTTATGCATACACGACCGATTTCTATGCAACGGCATTTTCACAGGCAGGACCAAATGATACGGTTTGTGCGAATGTAAGTTATACACTAAACGGAATCGTGGGAGGAGGAGCCGTAACAGGGGCATGGTCGAGTAACGGTTACGGATCTTTCCAGAACGGGTTGAATTCTGTTCCGAATACTTATATTCCAAGTCCTCTGGATACTTTAATCAGTCCTATCCGCATCATTTTGTCCACTACCGGTTTTTGCCCGGTTGCAAAAGATACTTTGTATTTGGAAATTACTCCCGCGCCGCTTGTTAACGCAAATACCGACCAGTCTATCTGTGAAAACAACTCTGTGATCCAGCTGAACGGGATCATCGGTGGAGGAGCAGCTACCGGGATCTGGACAGCAAATGGTTCTGGAACGTTCTTACCGGATGCATCTGCTTTAAATGCGGCCTATGTGCCTTCCGCAGCTGATTTGACGGCCGGTACGGTTCAGTTTGTATTAACATCTACGAATGCGCCTTCTTGTGCAATGGTTTCCGATACCATGGTGGTTACATTTACCAATGCAGCAACCGTTGAGGCGGGGCCTGATACACTGATCGTTTGTGCGAACAACGCAAACGTTTCCTTGTCAGGAACAGTAAGCGGGCCAACTACAACCGGAAAATGGCTGACTAGCGGTACCGGGATTTTCTCCCCGAACAACAGCTCGTTAAACTGTACCTATATTCCAAGTGTAGCTGATACAACGGCCGGTTTTGTCTGGCTTTACCTGGAATCCACTTCCAACGGGAACTGTAACCCGGTTCAGGACAGTATTTATGTTTCGATCAATGATGCGCCGCGCGTGGATGCAGGGCCGAATCAGTTGAAATGTTCGAACGCTACATTGGTTCAGCTGAACGGAAGTGTTAGCGGCGGGCCTTTCGGTGGAGTCTGGAGCGGTGGGTCCGGATCATTCAGTCCGGCTACTTCCACATTGAATGCAACCTACACACCAACAGCATCCGAAGTTTCCAACGGAAGTGTTGTTTTGACTTTAACTTCGACCAACAACGGAACATGTGCAGTTGTTTCAGATGCTATCCAGATCAACTTTGTGGCACCTCCATTTGCAAATTTCAGCGGAACAAACGTGTGTGAAGGCCTTCCGACAGTATTTACAGACTTTTCACTTCCTGGTTCAGGAACTTTGACAAACTGGTCTTGGGTATTCCAAACCGGTCAGACTTCTTCAAACCAGAATCCGAGCTATAATTTCGGAGTGCCGGGTTCTTATCCCGTACAATTAATTGCAACGAATTCCAACGGGTGTAAAGACACCGTTTCGATTTCCGTTTCGGTATTCGACAAGCCGGTTGCTGATTTCAATTCCGTGAACTCCTGTCCGAATAACCAGGTTACGGTTTCTTTCACAGATGCTTCTACAAGCTCTGAAACGATCAATTACTGGTTCTACGATTTCGGCGGACAGGGATCTGCCGCAATGGCAAATGTCAATCAGCAGTTTGCAAGCGGTGGAACGTATACGATTACACACATCGTTTCTACCGTTAACGGATGTTCCGATACGATCATTGAACCGATTACGATCGATCCGCTTCCGGATGCAGGTTTCTATTACAATTCCAACGGAGGAATGAACATCGGTGCAGTCTTTAATTTCATCGATACATCGGATTATGCGGTGAGTTATTCCTGGAACTTCGGGGACGGATCGACTGCTACTTCCATGAATCCGAGTCATACGTATTACGGTAACGGGAATTACTACATCGTTCTGCAGGTAACGAATGCTTTGGGGTGTGTTGACAGTGCCATCCGTTTTATAGCGATCAATACCGTTACAACGGAAATCAACACCTTGATCCCTACGATTATTTCACCGAATGGCGATAGCTCAAATGATGTCTGGAAGCTCGATTTCCTTGAACTGGCTTACCCGAACGCACACATTGAGATCTACAACGAGTGGGGGCAAACGGTTTTCACTTCTGACGGATATGAAACTCCGTGGGATGGTACTTATAAAGGAGAACCGGTTCCGGATGGCAATTACTTATTCGTTATTCAGTTGAATGCAAATGCTGATCCCGATATATACAAAGGAGTATTAATGGTGTTAAGAAAACGAGATTAAGATGAACAAGCAGAATTTTATTACAGCAATATTTGTAACTCTGTTCTTTGTTTCCTTTGGACAGCAGCAAAGTCTATTCACGAATGTATACGCCAATCCGTTGCATTACTCTCCGGCATATGTAGGAAGTACGAACTATCACGAAGTGAGTTTTTACAACAGGAGCCAATGGGTCGGATTCAAAGATGCTCCCCGGAATTTTTACCTGAACTTCCACGGTTCTTTCAAGAACAAAGCAAGACACGGTTACGGAGTGCAGGTAATGACCGAACAAATGGGACTACTGGGTAAAACGGGAATCTATGTGAATTACGGGTACCAGATTAAATTCAGCCCGAAATCGAAGTGGAAACTGGGCTTGGGAGTTCGTCCGGGATTTGTTCAGTACCGCGTGCGTTTGTACGATGCAGTTATTGCCGACGAAGGAGATCCGATTTTCACAGGGAACAGTTATTCCGGGAATGCATTCGATGCCAATGCGGGGTTCCGTTTATACAGCGATAAATTTGAGTTTAGCGGAACATTGGATCACATGATCATGGGGAAAAGCTTCAAGTCTTACAACCAGAATCTGCAGTTCCATTATGCGGTGATGAGTTCCTACAAATTCCTGATCAAAAAGAACTGGGAATTGAGACCTGGAATTTTATTCCGTTACACCAAACCGGTTCCTGCCCAGTTGTCGATCATGGCCCAGCTGTCCTATAAAGACAAATTCTTCGGAGGATTGAACTTCAGAACAAATGACGCTATGGGGATTTTCCTGGGAGTAAGGCTGAAAGAACGTTTGGCGATTACTTACGGGTACGATTACAGCTATACGAAGCTGAGAAAGTACAGCGCCGGTTCACATGAGATCGGGATCTCGTTTATAATTACGAAAAACAGACCTTCTTTAGAGGAGGAAGATGATAAATTGAATAATAGTATTCTGGAAGATATCCAAAAGGAAATTGACAAGAATAAATAGTAGGATGAATTTAGAGCTTATGAAATTACGTCGGATTATACTGCTGCTAGCTTTGATTTTTACGGTCGGATCATTCGAAAGTAAAGGTCAGATTGACTCGGTCTTTTGGTTTGCTGCACCTTGGGTAACGCCCAGTCACGCAGGAAATACACCGCTTGCATTGCGGATTTCAACCTTTAATACGCCAACAACTGTAAGGGTTTACCAACCTGCAGGGACTTACGATTCTACGTTTGTAGTGCCTGCAAACTCCCTGAACTCGCACTTTTTGACTTCCATCGTGAACACCCTGGAATCCAAACCTGCAAACAGCGTATTGAATTACGGGATCAAAATCGAAGCAGATACGCTGATTACAGTGGTTTATGAGGTTGTGACAGTTGTTAATAACCCGGAAACGTACTCTTTGAAGGGCCAGAATGCATTGGGGACTGA
This sequence comes from Fluviicola sp., assembly GCF_039596395.1. Taxonomy (NCBI): domain Bacteria; kingdom Pseudomonadati; phylum Bacteroidota; class Flavobacteriia; order Flavobacteriales; family Crocinitomicaceae; genus Fluviicola; species Fluviicola sp. Next base: position 1,970,264 of record NZ_JBCNJT010000001.1, on the reverse strand, counting down.
GTTCGTTTGTCCTTTCCAGAATAGCTGGGGAAATGGAAATTATGCACCGGTACAGCCGAAATCCATGATCTGTATCGTAGCTACGGAAGACAATACCACGGTTTGGATTACTCCGAAAGCAACAGTGGTAGGACACCCCGTCGGAGTTACTTATTCCATTGTCCTGAATAAAGGGCAGACGTATACGGTCGAAAATACTTCCCAGGCAACGAATACTCCGGGGAATAACCTGGGAGGAACCATTGTGGTTTCAGATAAGCCCATTGCGGTAACTGTTTCCGATGACTCGGTGACGAATTCCGGCGGAGGCTGCCGGGATTTGATGGGCGACCAGATTGTTCCGGTAGATGTGGTCGGTACGAACTACATTGTGAACCGTGGAAATATGTTTGCCGCTTCCAACGAAGGAGCTTTCATCGTGGCAACTCAAAACTTTACAACGGTAAGTGTTACGACCAGTTTGGGAACATTTACACAATTATTGAACCAGGGAGATACCTGGAAATACACACTCACAACGGCAGAACCGCTTGCATATGTGGATGCGGATAAAAACGTATATGTATTGCAGGCCAGTGGATTCGGGTGTGAGTTGGGGGAAGCAATCCTGCCTCCGATCAACTGTGCCGGGTCCAACCAGGTCAGTTTTACACGTACAAACTCAGAAACATTCATCCTGAATATCTTGTGTCCGACATCGGCAATCAATAACTTCCAGTTGAATGGAAGCAACACGCTGGTTCCCGGATCTGCGTTTAACCCGGTTCCCGGAACGGGTGGTTTCTGGAGTGGGGCCCAGATTACATTCAGCACGGCCAATATCCCGGTTGGTTCATCCAACCTGATCACCAACTCCAGTGAATACTTCGGATTGGGAGTTATCAACGGTGGAGCAGGTTCGGGATGTTATTACCACTACATGTCGGCTTTCAACCGGAAAGTATACACCAAAGCAGGAAACGATACGACCTTGTGTAACGGAGATCCGGCGGTATTGCTGAACGGTTCCGTAGAAGGTGGTTCAACAACCGGGGAATGGACTGTTATCAACGGTGCAGGTTCTTTCGCCAATGCAACGGATTTGGCAACTTCCTATGTTCCCTCTGCTTCGGATTACACACAGGGAACTTTGACCTTTGTACTTTCTTCCACTGGAAACTGTGACCCGGTAAGAGATACGATGGTGGTGACATTCATCCAGTCGCCGGAAGCAAATGCAGGAACGGATGATTCTTATTGTAAAAACAACGTTGGTGCTATTCCGATTACGGGAGCATTTTCCTATTCTGCTGCTGCAACCTGGAGTGGAGGAAACGGGGGAGCTTTCGGGAACATCGGTTCTGCATCTACTACCTATACTCCTTCACCGGCTGATTTGGCGGCAGACAGCGTAGCATTGTTCTATACCACTGCGGGAAGTTTCTTCTCGTGTCCGAACAAACAGGATACGGTCGTGATCTATTTCACTGAAGCTCCGTTTATTGATGCTGGAGGAGATCAATTGGTTTGTTCCAATACAACCAATGTAACTCTGAACGGTATTATCACGGGAGTTACAACAACCGGTGTATGGTCTGCCGACGGAACAGGAGGTTTTTCTCCTTCCCAAACCAACCTGAATGCCGATTATGTTTTATCCACTGCAGATATTTCCGATGGAACGGTGATGCTGTACTTACAGTCGACCAATAATGGCAACTGTTTGGCGGTAACGGACAGTCTAGAAATCCAGATCATCGATTTCCCGGTAGTTACCATTACTTCCATGGATTCGCTTTGTTCGAATAACGCCACACTGAACCTGACAGGTACAGTTACTTCCGGTTTCTCTACGCAATGGACTACTTCCGGTTTCGGCACGATAGCAGATCCTTCGAACCTGAATACGTTTTACACGATCTCACCGGTAGATATTACCAACGGGTTCATCGATGTGATTTTGTCTACAACAGGTATTTGCCCGATCGCACACGATTCCATGCGGGTAACTTTTGTTTCTCCGCCGCAGGTAAATGCCGGACTGGATCAAACGTACTGTCAGAACCAGATGGTTCAATTGAACGGGAATATTATCGGGGCTGATACAACCGGAACCTGGTCTACACTGGGTACAGGAACATTTGTTCCCGGACCAGGGTATCTGAATGGATTATACGATCCTTCGCCGGGAGATGTTGCCGGAGGGCCGGTGAGCCTGATATTGACTTCGACTTCCAGTTTCGGATGTCCTCCTGACCGCGATACCGTTACGATTACCTTTAATCGCATTCCAACGGCTGATTTCAGCTTCACGAACGTGTGTCAGGCAAGCAATATGAACTTTACGGATGCCTCGGTGGCCAATACCGGAACACTTTCTTCCTGGGCCTGGTCGTTCGGGGATAATACCAACTCGATCGCGCAGAATCCGCAACACGCTTATACCGGATTTGGTAATTATAACGTGCAGATGATCGTAACTTCCAGCAACGGTTGTACAGATACAGTAGTGAAACAGGTAACGGTGTATCCGTTGCCACAACCGGCATTCAATGCTTCAATTGCATGTGAATCTTATCCGACCAATTTCACGAATACTTCTTTCATCCCTTCGGGATCGATTACCAGCTATTCGTATGATTTCAACGGGATTGGTTCCAGTACGCAATCAGATCCGTCCTTTGTATTCCCTACAAGCGGTGTTTACAATGTGAGCTTAACGGCAACATCCAATTTCGGATGTACCAATACGGTGATTCAGCAAATCAATGTGCATGCAATACCTACCGCTTCATTTACGGCTACACCGAACCCGGCATTGGTTGAACAGGACATTACATTTACAGATGTAACACCGGGGAATATCATTTCCTGGCAATGGGACTTCGGAGACGGAGAAGGAGATAACACCGAAATTACAACACACAGCTATCCGGACGGAGGCGTGTATGTGGTAACGTTGACCATTGTGGATGACATCGGTTGTATCGATACCGTTTCGAAAGAGATCTCCATTGCCTTGCTTCCGGTACTTCCTAGCGGGTTTACACCGAATGGCGACGGGGAGAACGATGTATTCATTATCCGTGGCGGTCCGTTCAGAAACGTAGATTTTAAAGTGTATAATAACTGGGGTCAGGTGATTTTTGAAACCGATGACTCCGAAGTGGGATGGGATGGAACATACAAAGGAGAACCGGTTCCTTTGGGTGTTTATACCTGGACTTTTGTGATTGATATGGGTAGTGATTTTGTTGTCAGAGAATCGGGCGACGTAACTTTAATTCGATAAGTCATGAAATTGAGAATTTGTTTTTTTGCCATTTTCTTGAATGGATTGTCTTACGGGCAGGATGCGCATTTATCGATGTACGATGCAGCGCCTTTATTTTTGAATCCGGCTTTGACCGGCGTGGTTGAAGGAGATTTCAGAGTGCACGGCCAATACCGTACGCAATGGAAATCAGTGAACTATAAACCTTACACTTCAGCATTGATCAGCTTCGATATGCCGATCAAAAAATGGGGATTCGGAGTTCAGATCAATAACTTCCGGGCAGGAGCGGGCAACTTCAATGTCTTACAGGGATTACTTTCCGCGGCTTACTATGTTCCGCTGAACAAGAACAAAACCCATATCCTGAACTTCGGGTTACAGGGAGGAGTAACGCAGAAATCACTGGAATACCAATTGTTGTCTTTCAATAATCAGTATACCCTGAACAATGGTGGTGAGTTTGACCAAACGTTGGTTTCCGGGGAAGACTTCGGGGCACAGTCCAAGTTCATCCCGATGCTGAATGCGAGTGCTTTGTATTATTACTCGAAATCCCAGGCACGATTGAACCCGTTTATCGGCGTTTCGATGTTCAACTTGCTGCAGCCGAACGAGTCCTTTTTCGGGAGGGAAAGCAAGCTTCCTTTGCGCATATACACGCATTTGGGAACGCGTATCAACATCACGGAATTGTTTTACGTGATTCCGAAAGTACTGATCATGCAGCAGAAGAAATTCCACGAACAAACCTATGCGCTGGAAGCCGGTTATTTCCTCAAAGGAAGTGCTGCTTATGTGCTCGGAGGAGTAATTTTCCGTGCAAAAGATGCCATGATCGCAACACTGGGTGTGAAGAAAGACGCTTACACGGTAAAGCTGGCCTATGATTTCAATGTATCGTCACTCACTGCTACTTCCAAGAGCAGGGGAGGATTCGAAATCTCTTTCACCTACGTGCATAAAAAGAAGAAACCACTTGAATACAAAATCTGTCCACGACTATAATACGCATTCTCACTTATGAAATCGAAGATTATCTGTTTGTTGTTTTTGGTGATATCCGGGATGTCATTGGCGCAATCAAAAAAAATGTATATCTATTTGGGAGATGAGTATTTCAGTAAACTGGATTACGTAAACGCTCTTGAACAATATAAACTGGCATTGTCTGATTCCGTGGCGAGATCAACCATGACTTATCCCTACGAAATACAGGTCAGTAACCAAAAATTGTCGAAGAAAAAAATCGAGGTAGACACCAGTCTGAGAGTGACCATGGAAGAATACCTGCACCATCACATTGCGTGGTGTTATTACCGCCTGCACGATTATCCGAATGCGGAGAAGCACCTGAAAAATACGGTTGAAGAAAAAGCGTATCCGCACGACAGCTATTATCTGGCCCAAAGCTACATGAATAACAGCAAGTACGATGATGCGATCCGTCAATTCGAAGATTACATCCGCTCTCCACAAGCTGATGATGAATTGTTGCATGCCGCACAGGTTGCAATGACCGGTTGTTACCTGGCGAAAGAAGAAATTGAAAAAACACGTGAGATCAGTGTGAAAATGGCAGATACCTCTGTTTTCAACCGGGGAACAGCAAATTTTGCTACGATGTACTTCGATAAGGATCAAAAGCTGATGTTCACTTCTGCCAGAACAGGAGGCGTGATCCTGAATGAAAAACAACAGTCGGAATACCTGTGCGATTTGTACTGGGTTTCCCTGAATCCGGATAGTACCTGGACAGCGCCTACAAACTTCGGGCGGCCTTTGAACAGTGCGCAGAACGACGGGGCAGGATCTTTCAACAATAACAACGTGATTTTCTATACACGCTGGAGCGAAGAAAAGAAAACGGAGCAAAACATCTACCTGGCGCGGATGATGAACATGAAGTTCTTCGAAGCATACAAATTGGATTCTTCCGTTAACTACCCGGGATATAAAAGCATTCAGCCATATGTGTCAATGGATGGAAGGACTCTGTATTTCTCTTCCAACCGTCCGGGAGGATTAGGTGGAATGGATATCTGGAAAATTGCTATCGACTCTGCGGGAAATACGCATGGTCAGCCGGAGAACCTGGGTTCTTTGATCAATTCCGACCAGGATGAGGTGACACCGTTTTTCCACGAAGTTTCCTCGACCTTGTTCTTTTCTTCCAATGGGCACGGAAGCATCGGTGGATTGGATATTTTCAAAGCTCACTACGACCGCGAAACAGAAGCATTCAGCGTTCCGATAAACCTTGGAATGCCGATCAACTCCGCAAGAGACGATGCTTATATGATGTGGGATTCCCGCTTGTCCAAAGGATTTTTCTCCAGTGACCGGGAGCCTTGTACCGGTGGAAGTTGTTACGATATCTATGAAGTAATCAATGAACCGATCCACATTTACCTGAGCGGATATTCCTATAACAAGGAAACAGAAGAGATCCTGCCGAATGTCAAATTGACTTTCAAGGATGTACGCGGAGTGTTCCCTTCCTACAACATTGTAACGGATTCAAACGGTTATTACGAGAAAGAATTGACATACGGGGTGGAATTGTTCATTAAGGGGCAAAAAATTAACTACTTTGCCGATGCAACAAGTGTGAATACGAATTCCATTACGCAAACAACCAGCATTACGAGAGATTTTTACCTGAAACCGATCCCGCAGGAAGAAATTGAGATTGAAGGGATTGAGTACGACTTTAACTCTGACAAACTGCGTCCTGCTTCCCAGGCTGTTCTGGATAAACTGTTCGACTTCCTGGAACTGAACAACAACATTAGCGTGGAGATCAATTCCCACACGGATGCACGCGGAAAGGACATCTACAACCTCGATCTTTCCCAGAGAAGAGCGAAATCGTGTGTGGATTACCTGGTTTCAAAAGGGATCGATCCGTCTCGCCTGATCCCGAAAGGATACGGGGAAACGCAGCCGAACCAATTGTACGGACCGGATAAGAAACCTGTTCTGGATGCGGAAGGGAAACCGGTATTATTGGTGGAATCGTATATCAATTCATTCAAGTCCAAACCGGAAAGAGAAGCGTTACACCAAAAGAACAGACGAACAACGTTTAAGGTAATTAATCAGTAAAAAAGTTCAAAGGAAAGTTCAAGAGTTCAAACTCATTTAATCTTTTGAATTCCTTGAACCCATTAAACATTTGGAACTTTTTGAACTATTGAACTATCAAACTTGTTAAGGACAAGTTTGATAGTTGGTCCACGAAATCCCGTTTTTAAACACCGTCTCAATGTGTTTCTCATTCTCCTTTTGCGCATTCATATAAGAAGTGGCCTGCTGCGCGCTTTGCCCGGTTTCACAAACAAAGATCACGGTATCGTAGTTCAGTATTTCGGCTTTGTGTTTTTCCAGTTCCGGAAGTGGAATGTTCACTCCGTTACATGCATGGCCTTGTTTCCAAATCTCTTTGCTGCGCACGTCTACAACCAATGTTTTTCCATTCGTCGCTTTTTGATTACAGGAAATAGCCGTAGTTATTAGTGAAAAGAGAAAAATTGTTTTCATGTACCAATTTAGGACTTAATTATCAAAGCTTAATGAATTATCAAGAGGTTCTCCTTTATAGAATTCCCCTTGATAATTAAAACCCTGATAATTGATAATTCGGATTACATTCCCTGGATCATAAACTCCGTTCTACGGTTCTTCGCTTTATTCTCTGGAGTATCATTTGCAGCTTTCGGTTTCGTTTCACCGTATCCTTTTGCTTCCAAGCGATCATCTTCAATACCCAGCGAGATCAGGTAGCTTTTTACACCTTTCGCACGACGGTCGGAAAGATCTAAGTTTTTCGCATCGTCACCATCGCTGTCGGTGTGACCCTGGATCATGATTTTAATCGTTGGGTTGCTCTTTAAGAAGCGTGCAAATTCGCGCAAAATGAATTTCGATTTGTTGGAAAGAACATCCGAGTTGTAGTCGTAAAGAATGTCGTTGATCGTATAAGCTTCACCCACTTTCAGTTCTTTCACTTCCAGTTTGTTGTTCAAACGGTTCTCTTTCTTGGTGATTTCTTCTTTCGTGATCAGTTTGGAATCGAAAGCCGCTCCGTCTTTTTTCACGGAAACCATGATATCCTGCGGTTTGTCTGTTTTCACTACAACGGCAAACTTCCCGTCGTTCCCGTTTACGCGAACCTGTTCTACTTTTTCAGAATTCTCGTACGCCACTTCGATTGTTGCGTTTTCAACCGGCTTTCCTTCCGGATCTTTCAAATCACCTTTGATGATCGTCACAGCTTTCGGACGTGCTTCTTCATACAGGTCGAAACCGTAAATGTCCCATTTTCCTTGTTGCTGAGAGGAGAAGTAGGCCAGTTTCCCGTCGGTAGATACGAAAATTCCGACTTCGTCACCTTTGGAGTTGATCGGGTAACCGATGTTTTTTGGCTTGCTCCATACACCGTTCTCTTCGCGCATGTAGAATATGTCCAAACCTCCAACTCCTTTGCGGTCATCGGAAACTTGTGAAACAAAATACAAGGTTTCACTATCCTGGTGAAGGAACGGGCTTTTGTCTTTTCCGGCTGTATTGATCTCGTCAAAAGGTCTTGGTGCTCCCCAGGTTCCGTCGGCATTTCGTTTCACTACAAAAACGTCGTTGTCTTTGGTAGTTCTTCGGTTGGCGGTATAGAACAGGGTATTTCCGTCTGCCGACATCGAAGGTTGAGCTTCCCAGCCGTCAGGAGTGTTGATTTTCGGCCCCAGGTTCACCAATTCCGACCATTGGTAGTCCGAAGGATTTGGTCCTGTTTTCTGGTAAGTAGTCGAATACAGGTCGCAATTCATGTAGGGTTGGCCGTTCACTTCCGTTTTCTTGCACGCACAAATAATCATTTCCTTGTTGTCGACAGAAACCGTAGCGCCTCCGTAGCTCTGGAAATCTCCCTTGTTGAACGGTCTTGGGAATGCTTTCCCGCCGTCAAAAGCAATGTGGTCGTCTGTCCGGCTGGAATAGGTATACACTTCCTGGATGTTGGAAACCACGTCGCCCAGGTTTTTCATGTCCTGTTTGCGCGTATAGAACATCAATAAGTTGTCGGGGGAGATCATCGGCAAGTACTCATCGTCTTTATCCGTACTTACATTCGGAATCTTTTTCGGGTTGAAAGGAACCTCTTTGGCAAGCATTTCGGTTTCTTCCTTTTGGTCAGCCAGTAATTTTTTGACGTCGGCCAGCTGCTTGGTATATTCGGCGCCGTAGCGGCTGTTATCGGTGTTTTTAAAAGCGATGAACTTTTTGAACCACTCATTGGCGGCTTCTTTTTCGTCCTGGGTATAATTGATCACTCCCAGGTAATAATAGATGTTGGAATGATAATCGGGGCACAGTTCAGCTGCCTTTTGGAACAATCCCTCAGCTTTCTGGAAATTGCGGTCTCCCATAGCAGGATTCGGGTTGCTCTCGTAAGCTTTTCTTCCGGCTTCATAGGCATACATTCCGAACTCGTAATACGCACCCGCATTATCCGGTTCCGATTCCATGGCTTTGGCAAAATTAGCTGCTGCCGACTGGAGATCCGGGGAATTTTTTCCGGCATCAATGAGCTTTTGGGTCTTTTTAGAAGGAGCTAAACAAGAAGGATCTTCTTCCTGCGCGTAAAATGAGTTTATAGAAGCAAGAGAAATTCCTGCAATAAATAAGTAGTTCTTCCACATATACTTTTAAAAATACAGTTCGAATAGGCAATAATTATGCCCAACACTCTATATCGTAATTTCGACGAAAAGGTTACTGTTTTTCCGAAGAAAGTTCAAAAAGTTTAAGAGTTCAAAAGTTTAAACCCCTTGAACCTTTTGAACACCTTTGAACTTCCGGTATTTTTAATTCTTTTTGGCATAATTATTTCCAGTGTAAGCACTTTAGCAAATTATATTTGAAACTGATGAATGCCTGATTCGCAATTCGCAATTGGAAATTCGTATTTTTAAAAAAATGAAACCGATGAAAACGAAATTTCTCCTGTTCAGCTTTGGCCTTTTGCTGCTGACTTTTCTGGTTCCCAATAACCTGAATGCGCAATCGGGTTGCACCGAACAAAAGGTGGGAAGAAGCTATTTCAGCATTTGCCCTGATAATATTGTCACCGAGAAAAAGAAGCTGTTCCTGACTACCAAAGCAATCGTAAAGAGAATTGACAATAAAAATACATTCAAAATTGTCCATTATTACGTGGCAAACCGCAAAACCACTGAAACGGATGAGGTGTTTCTGGCATACAGCAAGTTCCTGAATAACCTGGAAACCCACGATTTCTTCATCAACGGGAAAGAATTTACCGGCGTTCTGAAAATCGCACTCCCGTTTAAAAATGCAGGAGTAAGCACGTTATACGACGGATACGATTTGTTGACCTATGAGTTCAAAGAAGGACGTTTTGTTTCCAAAAGCAAAGCAACCGATGTGGAGCTGGAGAAAGAAAAAGCAGTAGTCCGCCCGCAGTAATTATCAATGATCAAGGAAAGTTCCTTCTTGATAATTGATAATTACATCATTAATAATTGGAAAAAGGTTACTTTTTCCGGGCGATCATAATCCCGTCCCGGATCGGAAGTAAAATATTCTCTACCCGCGGATCGTTTTGGATCAATGCATTGAAATCCTTCAATAATTGCGTGTCTTTATCAATTTTTCCTTCGGTTTGCACCACTTTTCCCGACCATAACACATTGTCTGAAAAAATATAGCCACCGGGCTTTACTTTGTCAAAAACAAGATTGTAATAATTGATGTAGTTCATTTTGTCCGCATCAATAAAAACCAGGTCAAACTGTTCGTTCATCGTTGGGATTTCCTCCATGGCATTGCAAATGCGGTAATCGATTTTGGACGCATATTCGCTTTCGCTAATGTAAGAACGTACAAAATCTTCCAGTTGCGCATTGATATCCAAGGTGATGATCTTCCCGTTTTCCGACAAACCTTCCGCCATGCAAAGCGCAGAGTAGCCGGTATAAGTCCCGATTTCAAGGATGCATTCCGGGCGGATCATTTTTGAGAGCATGCTCAGCAAACGTCCCTGGAAATGCCCGCTCAGCATGCGTGGCTGAAGAATGTTAACGTGTGTATCGCGGTTCAGTTTAGCCAAAAGTGCCGATTCCGCAGAGGTATGTGCACAGCAGTAATCGTCCAGTGCCTGGTCTATAAATTCCATATTATACTCCGAATTGTTGTAAGTGATGATCCAGGTGTTTGTACATGCCGATTCCCCACTGTTCCCTGGTGATTTTCCCGAAAAAAGCATGAGGTTCGGAAGTGCATTTTTCTACTCCTCCTTCCTGGAAAGCTACCAGGTGATCTATCAGTTGCTGTTTTGCTTGTTCAAAATCAGAAGTGGTGGTGATAATAAAATCCGGGTGTGTGGGACCGTTTTTGTGAAACGGTTTATCGTTGTAGAAATTCTTTTTAAGCATTGTCCCCAGGGTGTAGCTGATAAAAGAACGTTTGATCTGCTTTTGACCACGAACCACTTTCATCGTTTCACTGCAATGGTCGAGCATTTGCGTAGCATTCATTTTTCCCCAAACCGGCTGTTTATCCGGCTGTAACCGGTTGATCCGGTCAATACTTTGATCCAAAGTCTGTTTTGCAAAAAGTGTTTCCATAGTTTAACCTTTAATGTATTCCCAATCTTTAATTTCATGGAACTTTGCATAATCCGCCTGGGCTTTCGGATGCCACAAAGTTGATTCGGGGGAAACGGTAGGAACTTCGTCTGAAAGGAGGTCTTTTCGAATATAAATCTGGTTCATGCCCAAATCATTGGCTCCAACCAAACGGTAACCCTTCTTTTCGGCAAGCTTGTTCATGGCAATGACGCTTGCACCGTGATAGATCGGGTGTTTTCCGGGATACATGTAATTGGGGTCGTAGGGAACTACAATGTCTTCCAAACCGAATTCGGTATGGGTTTCGATCACTACTACCTTCGGCTGAACGACTGTCAGTGCATCCCAAACCCAGTAATCGTTGCCGTCAATATCAATGGAAAGCAATTCGATTTCCCCGGAAAGACCGGCTTTTGAAATCAGTTCATTAATATTTTCTCGTTTGATAATTGCCTGCGTATACTTCGGTTTCGGGTGATAGGGAGTCGGGATTTTCGAGTAAAACTTCTCCCCGCGGCGAATGAGCTTTGCATCGCCTTCAAAAAACAGGCCCGACCAGCCAAAATGAATAGCCAGGTTGCTGCAATTACTGTTGATCCCGTCGTTTGAACCGATTTCAATAAATGTTTTGCTTCCTTCGCCCATCAGTGAAAAGAGGAACAATAAAAGCCCGTCTTCTTCAAACTGGGAAAAAACCTTGAACCCGGTTGTATTGAAAGCAGGAACTTGCCCGTTTTTTTGCGCAAGCCGGTAATGCTGCATCAAAGCGCGCTGCTGAATACCAACTGAAGGATGCAGTTTGTCACGATGTATGCGTTTGCTGAAATAGTATTTAACCAGGTTCTTTAGCCACATACCGCGAAAATAATTGAAAATGGAGAATTGACAATTGAAAAGATGCTTTGCATTTATTTCTTTTCAATTTAACATTATCAATTTTCAATTAATACATCAGTTGCTTCTTGCTGTTATTGATCCAACCTGCCTGGCTCTCGTAATCCACGAAATAGATCTTCAAATCCGCCTGACTTTCATACTTGACAAAATAGATAGACTTTTTTGCCTGGCTTTCATAATCCACGAAGAACCATTTTCCGTCATTTCCGCTTGCCTGGGAAGAATATTGGACCTTGTAAACCTTCAGGTCGGCCTGCGACTCATAGTCTACCACAAACACTTTCACATCCGCCTGTGATTCGTAATTCACCGAATAAACGTGTTGTGCGTTCACTCCGTTGGAAACTAAAAATAGTACTAGTAATGTAAATAGGTTTTTCATTGCTTTCATTTTAATCCGCCTTGTGCAATTATAATACCATTTTTCCAATTGGAGTTAATTCCTACCTGCGCTCTTCCGTGCCCCTCTGTAGGAAGAGTGTCCGCCGAAGGTGGACAAATACGACCAGTAATAATCTGCGTTCCTCCGCGCTCTTCTGTGGGAAATAACCGTATCCGCCGCAGGAGGACCACTATTGCAATTAAATATCTGCGAAATCTGCAGAATCAGCGTGAAAAAAGAAAATTGTCCGCCGAAGGTGGACAATTACTCAAAAAAATCTGCGCTCACCTGCGCCCCTCTGTGGGAAATAATCGTGTGTCCACCGTTGGCTAACCTGCGTACACCCTGGCTAAATTCGTTTAGATAAACAAAGTTTTTCAGCTGCCCAATTGAATCTTAAACTCAATCCCAATTTGACTTAAGAAAAATTCATCATGTGAAACCACCACGATTGTGCCGGGATACTGATTAATCGCAGCCGTCAAAATCTCCGTATTCTGAATATCCAGGTTATTCGTAGGTTCGTCCAGGATCAGCATATCCGGAGCGCTGTTCGAAATCGTCAGGCAACACAAAAGCAGTCGCATGCGTTCTCCGCCGCTGAGGTCATTGCACGATTTATCCCAGGTTTCTTTCCCGAAAAGAAAACGGTTCAGCCGGATTTTTACCTCGTGTTCCAGCAAAGCAGTCCGGTTGAATTCCTGCACCTGTTCATAAATGCTCTTGGCAGGGTCAATCAGCGAGTAATCCTGGTCGATATAAACGATGGAATCTCCCGCTCGTTGAATAGCCCCGCTTTCCGGTTCCAGTTCTCCCAGGATCAGTTTCAGCAAACTTGTTTTTCCCGATCCGTTTGCGCCATGGATGGAGATGCGTTCACCACTGTTGATTTGAATGTTTACCGGTTCTTTCCAAAGTTTCGAATCGCCGTAGCTGACATTCAGGTTCGTTCCCTTAAACAGGACTTTTCCCTTGTGGAGATGGGATGCTTCAAAACCGAATTGAATCTGGTCCGATCCCGATAATTTGGAACGCACTTGCTGCAAATCCGTGGAAAGGCCTTCAATCTTCTCCGAATGCATGCTTTTCGTTTTTGCAGTACTGTTTTCGGCATTGTTCCGCAGAGTATTCATCATGATGCGTGCTACGCCGGCCTTGTCCTGTTTCTTTTTCCCGCGTGAATCGAGCTTTTGTTGTCTTTCCAGGGTTTCACGTTCCTTTTCCTTCGCTTTTTTGAGACTCTTTTCCGCGTGCTGCAATTCGTTCTGAAGCGCCTGCTGTTCGATGGCTTTTTGTTCGGTATAGAAGGTATAATTCCCGCCATAAACCCGGATTCCCGAGAGCGACAATTCACAAATGGTATCGGTCAAATCGAGCAATTTCCGGTCGTGGCTCACAATCAGCAGGGTAGAAGCGGTACTTCTGATAAAATCGTACAGCAAGGTTCTGCCCTGTAAGTCCAAATGATTGGTAGGCTCGTCCATTAGGATCAGTTCCGGTTGACGGATGGCAATTCCTGCCAGGAAAACTTTGGTTTTTTGACCGCCGCTGAGTGAACCGAGTTTTTGCTCCGGATCGAGTTCGGGCAGGTTCCACAGTTGCAAAGCAGCTTCACAGCGTTCCTCGATGGTCCAGTCGTCGTTGAGGGTTTCCATGTTTTCATCCGTCACGTTTCCATCCAGGATTTCCCGGAAAGCACGGAGTTTGTGATCGATCTGCAATGCCTGTGCAATCGAAAGGTTATCGTACTGGCCAAATTGCTGGGGAACAAAATAAGGTTCCGACTGAACCGAGATATGCCCCGATGTGGGTTGCAATTGCCCGGCAATTAGTTTCAAAAGTGTCGATTTCCCCGATCCGTTATTCCCGATCAGGGCTGTTTTACTATTCGTTTGGATGCTTAGACTGATACTTTCAAGCAAGCGATCCTTATTGGGATGTTGATAAGATAATTGTTGAAGAATAACCATGATTTCTTTCCTGGAATGAACGAATCGGGCAAACTACTCGCGGCCTGCCATCTTGTTTTTTAGAAAGAAATTGGTTTTTACATGGAGGAATGTTTAATTCGGATACAAAATTAATGATCAATCATGAATTATCAAAACAGGTCCCTGATCATAATTCATAATTCGTAATTCGGCATTTGCAATTAGAATCAGCATTAGGAATTGTCCTTCCGTTTCCGCTTCTTCAAATCATAAATATCCGTTCTTCTGTCTTTGAGGTTCCGCACCGACCCGAATTGATTCAGTTCCCTCAAAAGCGTAATGTCCACATCCGCTATCAGGATCATTTCCGTGTTGGGAGTAGCTTCCGCTTTGATCCCGTTAGACGGAAAGGCAAAATCACACGGGGTAAATACCATCGACTGGGAATACTGGATATCCATGTTGTGTACGTTCGGAAGGTTTCCCACACTTCCGGCAATGGCTACATAACATTCGTTTTCAATGGCTCTCGCCTGGGCACAGTGGCGCACGCGCGAATACCCGTTTTGTGTATCCGTCAGGAAAGGAACAAACAGGATGTCCATGCCGTCAGTTGCCAGTAAGCGGCTCAATTCCGGGAATTCCACATCGTAGCAGATCAAAATCCCGATCTTCCCGCAATCGGTGTCGAACACATGCACCTGGTTTCCACCTTCCATTCCCCAAATCTTCGCTTCATCCGGCGTCACATGGATCTTTTCAAAGCGTTCGATACGTCCGTCGCGGTGGCACAAATAACCCACATTGTACAAGCGGTCGTTCTGCATTTCCGGCATACTTCCCGTAATGATATTGATGTTGTAGCTGATCGCCAGTTTGGAGAATTGCTGCACTACCTCCTGTGTATATTTGGCCAGCTCACGAATGGCCTGTGGTTCCGATAAATGGTTATTCTCGGCCATCAGCGGGGCATTGAAGAACTCCGGGAACAGGGCAAAATCCGAACGATACCCTGAAACAGCATCCACGAAATATTCCGCTTGCTGCATCAAATCGTCGAGGTTGGAGTAGGGGCGCATCTGCCATTGGATTAATCCCAAACGTACCACTGTTTTGATCGCGCTCGGAGCTTCGCTTTTTACTTCATAGTACAAGTTGTCCCATTCCAGCAAAACAGCGTAATCCTTCGAGTGCGAATCGCCTTCCAGGTAATTTTTCAGGATTTTGGAAGGGTGAAAATCGTTCGACATCTGGAAATCCAGCACCGGGTCGTGAATCTCTTTGCGCTTTACCTTCTCAATGTATTCACGCGGACTCATTTCCTTGGCAAATTTGTGGTAATTCGGAATCCGACCTCCGAACGCAATACCTTTCAGGTTCAGTTTCTCACACAATTCCTTGCGGTAATCATACAAACGCCGCCCCAGTCGCAACCCGCGGAATTCCTTCTTAATAAACACATCGATCCCGTAAAGGATATTCCCGTCCGGGCGATGTGTTTTAAACGTATAATTCCCGGTAATCTGTTTGTATGTATGCAAATGCTCGTATTTCGAAGATTCCACGATGATGGAAAGTGCCACGCCGGCAATTTGTCCGTTCACTTTAATGGCGACCTGTCCCTCCGGGAATTGATTGATCAGCGTTTCCACCTGTTTCCGCGTCCAGTAAGGATTTGCCAGGCCGGTGTACGATTCTACCATCGCCTCTTTCAGCGCTTCGTAGTCAGAGATGCTCAGATAAGTCAGTTCGATATTGTCCACAATGTCCATGCGATTGATTTTCATTCAAGATAGCTAAAATCAAATTTACAGGACGGATGTTGAACCAGAATTAAGGAATTTTAAAAGAATTATTGATTGTAGGGACGAAAAATTTTTAGCTCCTACAACATTTTTATTTTCAATGGTGAAAAATAATTATAACCCCAATTGCGGATAAACCACTTTTTTAATATAAGACATAATCCATTCATCTGCCAGTTCAAGTTTGTCTTTCCGCAAGTTAATCTCAGAAATGACACGTTTTTTTAATGTCTCTTTTTCACCGGGAGGCTCAAACTCTGTAATGTCGTAAACCATAATGCACAAAGCGTCCATAAGCATGTGCTGCTTACGTTCCAGGATCGGATGATTGTCGAGTAATTCTAAAATAAACGGAAGGTACTTTTCCTCTGCAAGCATTAATTCCTCATCCTGCTCCATCAGAGACAGGTTTGCGTTCGTTGCCCACTCTAGCATCAGTTCAAGATCCAAATCAGGGAGTTGCCGCGATGAACTGAACGTTGCAGAACCACATTGCCTACAGATTGTACCCAAAAGCTTGTCGTAATCAACCAATTCAAAGGCGGCTTCCCGTTTGGAAATAAATGCTTCCCGGAAGTGATTACACTGGTCACAAGTTCTGGTTATGCGGTATTTCTCAGTCATGGGGAACACTTTTTTGACGATATTTCAAAACTATCCAAACGATCATAAATACGAAAGAATACTTAGAACCCGTAATGA
Source organism: Fluviicola sp. (assembly GCF_039596395.1). NCBI lineage: Bacteria > Pseudomonadati > Bacteroidota > Flavobacteriia > Flavobacteriales > Crocinitomicaceae > Fluviicola > Fluviicola sp. The sequence continues at coordinate 1,953,648 of NZ_JBCNJT010000001.1, read as the reverse complement.
AGTATTTGAAATTCAGCTTGAAATGTTTGTAGGTATCTTCCAATAAAAGCGCAAACATAATAAAGGTTGCAATCAACGCAAGGATGAGGTAAAAAGAAGAAAAAAGCCCCAGGCGAATCAGGACGGTTTTAAAATTAAAATCAGTCAGTTTGAAGGTAATAAAGTACGTTCCGGAAGAACAAATGAAAATAAGCAGCCCTTCTAATCCTATACTGTAGATCGGATAATCCCAATCAAATATCAGGAAGATGTTCTTCAGTTTGAAACCAGTATAAAACAAATCGGATAAGGCATCCAAAACCAAAATGAATCCTGTTGAAACAATAGATAGTTTGTACCATGAAATAACGTTTGGATGATTCATAGGTTTATTTTTAGCTTCTTGCTAGGAAGAGTTTACTATTGAATCGTTTAGCATGATTACAAATGGCAGATAATTCGCTTGTGTATTCAGCGGTTATTTCCTTTAACCAATTTTCCGGAACAAATTGGTTGATAAGTTCTATTGAAGCAAGCAAATCATCTATATCAATTTCAGTACCTCTGAAATCATCAGCTTCACTCCAACCGATGCATTCGTTAGATTCTCTCAGGAATTTAGGCAAAGGAGTATAGGTTGTTTTTTCAAGGCTATTGTTCAAATAATTTTGAATGATGAGATCCAGATAAGAACCATCCAAAACCAAAGTCATTCGCTTCTCAGCTTCGTTGTACCAAAAGAAGTCTTCTCTTCCACATGCAGGAATTCCGCATTGAGGACAGGGTGCTGTCAGATTTTTCAGAATGAAGAAAGAAAAATGTTCTCTATTAATAATAATATCCATCTATTAAGTAGGCTTTGATTAACGAACCTGTTTTTCCGGATTTAGCAATGACTCATACTTCTCTCTAAATGCTTGTATTGCCTGCATCATTCCCGTTCCGCAACCAGGACGTATATTTCCCGTGCGGTGGTCTGTCGGATCATAAGGGTCATAAGCAACAATGATTGGATTGTCGTGATTTACAAACTTCGGGAAGATCCTGGATGAACCATTTGAATAAATCCATTCACCGACCTGTTTTCCTTTTTGATACTTTCCCATGGCAACCGGCATCCCGGCTTCATTGAATTCAACAGTAAACCGTTCCACGGTAATATGAATGAATTTATGAGCAGCCCGTATTGTCGAGTCCGGGTAATATTCCACATAATCGAAATTTGCCAGGATTTTTTCCCGGTCTTTCTGGGAAAAACAATGCTGACTCCACAAAAGAAGCACGATATAGCTTGAAAATTTTAGAATGATTGTCATTTGGAGTCGGTTTATAGATGTAGTTTAAGAAAAACAAAAGGTAAGAGTTCCGTACAACTTCTGTGTTCCTTAGTGGGAGAAATCTACAGATTCAGGTGCTTCCGTATGCTATCCAACGCCGGAATATCGAAATACCAGCCGTTTGCACCGTCATTCACCCGGATTCCGTATACACCATGCTGATACAGTTGATTGGCCAGATGGGTCGCATTTTCAGATGCCAGCCGTAAAATAACCGTGTGGCCGTCCTTTTCCAGGAAACCACCTGCAGTTCTGGCATATTCCGTTGCTTTCAGTCCATCCGTAAAAACAAAAAGCCACGGTTTTTCATCAACCACTCCAATGAAGGGTTTCGCTTCTTCCAATGAACTGTTTTGGGAAACGATGAAATTCCAGTCTTCCAGTGCGAAAAAAGCACCGTAAAGCGCATCCAGGTCCGCTTCTTTACCTGAAGTTCTGGCATTGGTTACTAGTTGATCAAAAGGACTTGTGGCCGACATACAATTTGTTTGGGTTGAAATTACGAAGAAGAATCATTTTTTCCGGGAATCGTCCCTTTTTTTCTCCAACCTCTCGGCACGTTTTGTTTTACCCAATTCGTTGGAACACGTGATCATGCGGTTATAAAGATATCCGAACCAATATTGTCGTTGTGTTCCGCAAAAAGCGGCGTTGTATTTACGCTCCATCAAAGAAAGATAGCGGTACTCCTTTTTGAGGTTCCCTGTTTCCGCATAATAATCGGCTAAGCGCGTACAAAGAATTTTATAATCGACATTTTTTCGAAGACAATGACGGTTCAAGCGGGCCTGTGACTTAAAGTAAATGTTCGGAATGTATTTTTTAGCCTGGTGAACCGCTAATTCGTAATCCCTTGCTTCAAATGCAGCATCCGCCAGCTTGAAATACAGGTGATTTTCCTGGGCGATCTTCCGGTCCAGTTTAATCAGTTTCTGGCAAACAAAAACCACCGAATCATACTTTTTCTCATCCCGGTAACGAGCATATTGGCTCAGATATTTATCTGTCTCTTTTTCCTGGGCGAAGAAATAGATGGGATAAAGCAAGCATATTAAAAACAGGTACTTCATGGCAGTTTCAGTATACAACTGCAATTTAATTGTTTTTTTGAAACGATAGTTCTTAAACCTGGATTGGAAATGTTTTTTGGCTTTAGTCAATTTATATTGTAAATTACGGGTTTACACTAATAAACAACTATTTTAATTTACGTCAGGTATGAAGAGACTATTCAATACATTACTACTAACTCTATTCGGTGGAACGGCGTTTTCACAAACAACAGTAAATTTCACCAGTAGTTCAACATTTAATGTTCCTGCAGGAGTCACCTCCTTAGACATTGAAGTCATCGGCGCAGGTGGTGCAGGCGCCGGTAACGGAGGTGGTGGCGGTGGTGGTGGCGGTTATGCGAAAGGAACGTATGCAGTTACTCCCGGTCAGATTCTGACAGTAACTGTTGGAGTAGCGGGAGGCGGATCCGCGGGAGGAACCTCGTCTGTAGACACAATGATTAGCGCAACCGGTGGAAGTAACGGGACTACGGTGAGTAACCCTTCTATTGGCGGAGGCGGTAGTGGTGGTAGTGGTACAGGTGGTACTATTAATCATGTAGGTGGTACTGGAGGTGGCGGCTATTGGACCTATTTCGGCGGCGGCGGTGGCGGCGGAGCCGGTTTACTTGGTAATGGAGGTAATGGAGGCAATACAATTGCATGGACCGGACAATGTCAAACACCAGGAGGAGCTGCTGGAACAGGTGGAGGAGCACCAGGTGGCGATGGTGGTAAAGGTGCCGGTTTTACCGATCCTTCATGCAATGTAAGCAATCCATCCGGTAATGGCTTAAACTACGGTGCTGGCGGTGGTGGCGGTAATGGAAATGGTGGTGGCCCTGGAACAGGGACAGGCGGTTATGTTACCATTACTTATACAACCTGCGCAGTTGATAATTCAACTACCTTAAACGGGACTACCATCATGGCTAATGAAGCAGGAGCAACATACCAGTGGATCAATTGTTCAGGTAACACACCGATAGCGGGAGCGACTAACCAGAGCTTTACTCCAACACAAACCGGTAACTACGCAGTTATTGTTAATAACGGAAGCTGCTCCGATACTTCGAATTGTGTAAATGTGGTGGTATGTAACTTAACGGCAAGTGCAACTAGTAATGGATCTACCGTTACTGCGGTTCAGGCGGGAACTTATCAGTGGATCAATTGTTCAGGGAATACCCCGATAGCAGGAGCGACTAACCAGAGTTTTACTCCTGCACAAACAGGTAATTATGCGGTAATTATTACCAATAATGGTTGTGTGGATACATCTGATTGCGTGAATGTAGTGGTTTGTGCATTTGCAGCTACAACAACAGTTCTTCCGGATTACACCATTCATGCGGTTGAAACGGGTACGTATCAATGGCTGAATTGTACCACTTCTGCTTTAATTGCCAATGAAACAGGACAAAATTATTCACCTGCAGTCAACGGATCTTATGCGGTTATCATTACTTCCAATGGATGTACGGATACTTCTGCATGTGTGGTAATTACATCATTGGGAATTGAGGATAATGAGCTATCGGTAGTAAACGTATATCCGAATCCGTTTGAATCAACTATTCAACTGTTAAACGCCCAGGGAAATGAAGCTTTTGAACTGACGAATACCGTAGGTCAGGTTATCTGGTCGGGTACGGAAATAAATACGAAAGATTTTTCGGCGTTGGTAGAAGGAGTTTATATTCTTCAAGTTACGAGAGGATCTAATGTAAGGCAGTTAAGACTTGTAAAAAAATAATTTCTTGTTGATACGGGGAAGGCGGTCATGTTGACCGCCTTTTTTGTTTTAGGGATATGATAATTCTCCATTTATAATTCGCCGTTATGAATTATTGTTTACCTTTTCATTTTTCCGACATCAGAACGAAAACACCTCCATGATTGGAACCGTAAATATGCAGCAGGAACTCAAACAGCTCTACCGAAAATGGCCGGATATCCGCCGTTATCTGAAGACTTTGGGCTGCGATTCGGTGAGTGCCGAAGATATTTTCCAGGAAGCCCTGCTCATTTATGTCCGTAAACGCGAATCTTCCGATTTCGAACTTACGGTTGAGCCCTTCTTTTACGTGCGTAATACCTGCAAACTCTTGTGGTACAACCAGGCGCGCAAAGAACAGAAACACATTTCCACCGAATTGCACGAAAATATGGAAGCCACGGAAGATGCCTGGTTCGAGAAAGAGATGAAGATCCGGGAGGTGGAATCTACACTGGCAAAACTCGGGGCACAATGCCAGGAATTATTGCAGTTGTTTTACGGATTGGGATGGAACATGGTGGATATTGCAAAGAAAATCGGCTTACGCAACGATAAAGTCGCGAAAGCCCAGAAATACAGATGCCTGCAGAAGGCAAAGGAATTGATTCAGGAACAGGAATTAGTAGTTGAACCAATTAAAGCTTAAGACATGGAAACAAATTGGAATCAACTCATAGAACGTTACCTACAGAACGAATTATCCGAAGAAGGAAAAATTGCTTTCGAGCAGGAATTAAACACCAACCCGGAACTCCGGGAAGAACTGGAAATGCATCAGCTGATTCAATCGGCTGCAAAACGGGCTTCCCAGCGCACCATGATCCGGCAGACCGGTAAATTATACCTGCGAAACCTGCGCATCAAACAATTTACGATTGGTATCGTAGGAACTGCAATTGCTGTTGTCGGCATTATTTATTGGGTAAACACGAAAAACAGCACGAAACAAACAGCTGAAAATACGGCAGTAGAAACCTCAAAAGAACAACCTTCCGAATGGGTTTGCCGGGCTTATCAGATCAACCATCAATCAAACCAGCCAGGAGGCAAAAGCTCACTTATTCAACCTACTGATTGGCAAACGAACGATGGAACAAATACGCGCTTCACTTCAGCTGTTGGCCGCTATTCCATCCATACCCGTGAAAACGGCTATTACGGAATGGTAACGGCTACAGGAGAAAGTGCCGAAGATTCCGTGGCGGTTACAAGGCCAACAGTAGCGGTGCTCGGTTATACCAAAGAGAATTCAAAGAGTGAAGTTGAAAGCCAAATGGCAACTACTCCGGCAGGTAAAAATATGCTGTGGATGCAGAAATACGACAGCGTAGGAAAATTCAACGATTTGTATTGCGGCTATGCACTTGTGATGGATAAATCCAAATTCGGTTTCGTGGACCCGGAAGGAAAGATCTTCATTCCGTTGATCTACGACCAGTTGGTGGTAACAACCAATATCAAATCCTCCAAACAGAAAAATAAACGCCAGAAGAAAAAAGTACTCTACATCCCGAAACGTTCCGGGAAAGATGTCAAAGACTGCGAAGAAACAAACGGTAAACCAGCGTTCGAAGTTTACCCGGCAGAAAAAGAAGAGAATTAGTGTAAAGCTCCGCGCGCTGCGGTAAATAAACCTGTGTCCGCCGAAGTTGGGCAAAATAGTACTAATAGCTATCTGCGAAATCTGCGAAATGTAAGTTCAGCGAAGCTAAATCTGCGTGAAAAAGAAAGATCTCCGCCGAAGGCGAACGAATACGACTAACATAATCTACGAGAGATAGAAATAGTGTTTCATTTGTTCTGATTACCTTTGCAGGATGAAGACAAATTCACCGATTAATCCGAAAATTTTAAATCGCTTGGCGGAATTGGGATTCGAGAACCCGACTCCGATCCAGGAACACGCCTGGAAACATCTGATTGAAAAACACCAGGATTATGTAGGCCAGGCGCATACCGGTTCCGGGAAAACCATCGCCTATGGCGTTCCTTTGCTGCAGCGTATTGATGCCAAAGACAAGGATGTACAGGCAGTAGTGCTTGTCCCTACACGTGAATTGGTCGTTCAGACTTCAAAAACCCTGTTCAAGCTCTCCAAGAACCTCGATAAATTCTTCATTCAATCCATTGTAAAAGGAGATGATATTGAACAACAGAAACGGGACCTTCAGCGCCCTACGCAGGTATTGGTTGCCACGCCCGGAAGATTACTCGAACTGATTCGCCTCAAGGCGGTTTCGCTCAGAAGGGTAAAAACAATCGTTCTGGACGAAGCGGATGAGTTGTACGCAAAAGGTTTTATGAAAGAAATCGATAAGATTTTGGGTGAAACCAACGATTTTCATAAAAAATGGCTCTTTTCGGCAACCATTCACGGTGAACTGACCAAATGGATCAAACAGACTTTACACATGGATGCCCCGAAAGCGGTCATTGCTACCAAAGAAGTCATGAATCCGCGTATTGAACACCAGTATGTGGAATGTCAGAAAGAAGACAAACCCATGTTGCTGCTTGAGTTCCTGACGACTATGAAAAAAGGCCGCGGGATTATCTTTTGCAGAACGAAAGGCGATGTGGAACATGTAGCCCGTTTCCTGCGTTCACACGAAAAGAAAGTAACCGAGATTTACGGGGAAATGTTCCCCAAAGAACGTGAAAAAGCCATGCGTATGTTCTCCCAGGAACACACGCAATACCTGGTTGCTTCCGATATTGCTGCCCGCGGAATGGATTTCCCCGATCTGGCATTCGTGGTGCATTACCAATTGCCGGATGATCCGGATTATTATACACACCGGAGCGGAAGAACCGCAAGGGCAGGGAAGAGAGGAATTTCCCTCAGCCTGGTTGAATCTGTGGAACGTAAAAAGCTTCGCTATATTCAGGATTTATTGCACGTGGACTTTATCCAATTGTAAGGATGGATTTTAAATCCTAGATTTGCAGAAGAGAACACCATGGAAAAATCGCACAAACATGTCAATTGCCAGGACTGCGCCGTAAGGTCAAACAGTCTTTTCGGACATTTTACCAGCGATGAGATTGGCGATTTGGACCGGCACAAAAGCTGTTCGTTCTACAAGAAAAACCAAACTATTTTCGTGGAAGGAAGTTTTCCAAGAGGCGTTTATTGCATCAATCGCGGGAAGGCGAAAGTATATGCACTCGGAGACGAAGGAAAAGAACAAATCGTTCACATTGCAAAAGCAGGAGAAGTGATCGGTTTCCGTGCCATGTTGAGTGGTGAGCCTTACAAATTATCTGCCTCCACACTGGAAGATTCCAATATCTGCTTCGTTTCCAAGGATGATTTCCTGAATATGCTCGACAATATTCCAAGCCTGCGCAACTCGCTGATCCAGGAATTATCGAAAGAATTGGGTGAACGGGCTATTTTCATTACAAACCTGGCCCAGAAAACCGTCCGTGAACGCCTGGCGTATTCCCTGATGATCCTGGCAGATATTTACGGAGACGAACCGATCAACCTCTCACGCGAAGATCTGGCAAATTTCGTGGGAACTGCTACTGAAACCTTGATCCGGTTGTTGAAAGAACTCAAGGAAGAAGGATTGATCGATACACAAACACGCAAGATCTTCATCGTTAAAAAAGAAGAGCTGATACACCTGGCCGGCGGACATCGTTAAACCGATTGACTTCTTTTTGAGTGAATACCAGTTGGTCTCGCAATCGGATGTGAATAGTTAGTAACCATTTTTCATCCGTTCCAGTTTCTCAAGGCTCCAGCTCAGGTTGCGGGTATTCAGCGGATTGTCCAGTAAAATGGTGATTTTCGAAGTCAATGCTTTCACCACCCTGGATTGTAACTCGGAATCGATTTGCTGAGTAGCATACCGGTTGTATGCATTTTTCCTGTCGATATAACACGAGTGGATACCTTCCAGTGTTTCGGCGTCTTTTTCGGATAACGTCTTTTGATCGTCTATTCCTGCCATCAATGCCAATGCTTTCGGTGCGTAAAAATCCAGGAATTGCCCCACTTTTTTTGATTTCATATGGAATAGTGCAACCGTATATAATTCAGGCACTTCCGGATTTTCGGATTCTGAAACCGTTTTAAACGGAAGTTGCTTAATGAATTGGTCAAAAACAGCTTTGTTGGTCTCAATTTCATCTTCCGGCATCAGGATCCAGTCGAAACATTTCGCATAAACGAATCCTTTGTCAATGTCATTCAACTTCCCGGAAGTGATTTTGAGCGGGTATTTCTGAAGACTTTGAGCCAGCATACGGTTGGATTCCTTGTCCCAATTCCCTGTTGCTTTCACAGGGAGTAATTCATAAACTAAATCCCGTTTTACCAGGTGTTCTTCCAGGTTGTTTTCGGAGAATACGTAAACGGAAGTCGTGTAAAAACGGCGTTCTTTGTTGCTGTTGATCAGATCAAGCATGCACAAGTTTACACCGGCTAAATAACTTTGTCTTGTTTCAACGCTCACGGCAGTTCCCTGGATATCAATCAGGAGATTTTTAGAAACTTCCGGAAAGTTCATCCAGGTCATTTCCTGCTCATTGCTTCCCTTTTTGTCTTTATCGGTTCTCAATTCTGACAACCATTCCGGGTATGTCAATGCAGTGCTATCAATATCCTTAAGCACTATGTAATTTTTATAATAGTATTGGTATTCCTTGATGTTTAGCAATGATTTGATCGAAGTAGTGTGTTTGAGGTAATCAAAATACCACGGAGCTTGAAGTAATGAATGGTTTATAACAATCACATCGCTGCGGTAATGCAGTTTTTCCTGCACATACCAAAGCGGGAAGGTATCGGTATCACCGGAAGTCATTAAAACGCCGTTCTGAGCACAATTATCCAATAATTCTTTGGCGTAGGCAATAGCATCCGCTTTATACTCCGTGCGTTTTAGCATCGCTTCTGCAGCACTGTTTTCCTGTACGGATCTCAGAAGCAGGTAATAGTTCATCAGGTCATGCCCGATTTTCAGGTTCAGGTCTTCAATAATAGTAGTTTTGTAATTGGGGTCTTTTTCCTTAAGCTTTTGAAAACATGCAAGGCTTTTTTCTGCTAATTCATTAAAAGCGGAGATCCGGTTGGTGGGCAGCTTTTCATACATCGGGTCGGATAGATCCTCCGTTGCAGCAATCATATTCCCCGCTTGATTCGGATGAATGTAATCGCACGCTTCCGCAGAATAGGCCCTGCCAAGCATTTCCAGTTCTTTACTGGTCAGATCTTCCTGGTCTTTCAGCAGGTTGATCAGATCAGTCGTATAGTTCGGATAACCATAGAAATAGTTCAGTTCAAAGTTCCTTCCTGCGGTTCTTACTCCCGCCAATCCCTGATCATACAAGGAATTCGAATAATCAGGCGTGTAATATTTTTCGATAGCCAGCGGCAGGTATTTTTTCGTAGTCGCATCCCACGCTTTAACGAATTTCGGTTCCTTGAATTCACCGTATTTGTCGTAAGGAGTAATCTTCAGGTAATAACCGTCTGCTTTTTTTGCCAATCCGAACTGACATTCTTTGCCGGGCCCTTTAATGTGCCTGTTTACATGCGTGTAAATTTCCTCGAAAGCTGGAAATTGCGTCTCGCGTAGCTGGCCCAAAGCCTCAGAAGAAGCACTTTTACAGCTTGTGGTGATCAGGATAAGTGCTAATCCGAGCAGGAATTGAAGTGTAGGTTTCATGGATTTGAATTTTGGTAAAGTTAGAAAAATTGATTAAAGCTACGCGGACTGTTACTGAGTCTTAAAAATCTCCTAATTTTAGAAAAAAAATTGTATCAGATGAAAAATGCCCCGTATTCGGTCGAAGAGCGTTTTGTGCGCTATGTGCAAATTGACACGACTGCAGATCCAAATTCAACTTCTTTTCCTTCCAGTGAAAAACAAAAAGACCTTTCGCATTTATTGGTGAAAGAACTCAAGGCATTGGGAATAGAAGATGCGGAAGCGGATCAGTGGGGATATGTCTATGCTACTATTCCTGCCACTTCTTCCAAAGAAAATATTCCGACCATTTGTTTTTGTTCGCACATGGATACCGCTCCGGATGTTACCGGAACGAATGTAAAACCAATTATTCATCGCAATTATACCGGGGCACCGATCACACTTCCGGATGATCCGACTCAGGTAATTACCACTGAAAAGCATGCGTATCTGAAAGAGAAAATCGGGGATGACCTGATTACGGCTTCCGGGTTGACTTTGCTTGGAGCGGATGATAAAGCGGGAGTGGCCATCATCATGGATTTGGCGGAACAATTGATGAAGAAGAAAGAAATTCCGCACGGAAAAATCCGCATTCTTTTCACTCCTGATGAAGAAGTGGGAAGAGGAGTAGAGCAGTTGGATATGGAAAAACTGGGTGCAGATTTCGGCTATACCCTGGATTCAGGTGAATTGGGTGCTATTGAAGACGAATCTTTTTCAGCCGATGCCATGACTTTCGTAATCACAGGAGTAAGCGCACATCCCGGATATGCAAAAGGAAAAATGGTACATGCCATGAAAGTAGCAAGTGCCTTTATTGACGCATTACCGAAAGACGAATGGTCGCCTGAAAGCACGACAGACCGCGAAGGATTTGTACATCCGACTGCTATTTCCGGTGGATTGGAAGAAGTAACCGTAAGCTTTATTATCCGTGATCATGTAACGGCAAAACTGGCTGAATACGAAACGCGCCTGGAAGGAATCCTGAAAGAGACAATTGCCCGGTTCCCGGGAGCAACATACACTTCGAAAGTGACAGAGCAATACCGAAACATGAAGGAAATCATTAAAGATGTTCCTTTTGTGACGGATTACGCCATAGAAGCCATGGAAAAAGCAGGGATCACACCGAAACCAACGATCATTCGCGGTGGGACTGACGGTTCGCGTATGTCGTTTATGGGCTTGCCTTGTCCGAATATTTTTACCGGCGAAATGGCCATCCACAGCCGTCACGAGTACGTGAGTATTCAGGATATGCAGAAAGCGGTGGATACCTTGGTGGAACTGGTGCAGATTTGGGAAAAACACTAACAGTTCAAAAAGTTCCAAGTTCAAAAGGTTTAAAATTTGATTAAGTGAAAAGTGAAAGGTGAAAAGTGAAAAGTGAAAAGTGAAAAGTGAAAAGTTTTTGAACTATTGAATCAGCCGCGGCTGAAACTATTGAACTATTGAACGATATTTATTAGAAATGGAAAGCTCAGACAATATTCTTTATAACAACCTGAAAGAAGCCTTTCTGCTTCGGGAAGACATTACATTCCTGAACTTCGGTTCATTCGGTGCAACTCCGAAACCCATTTTCGATGCTTATCAGCGGTTTCAACAGGAATTGGAATACGAACCTGTTCAATTTATCATTAATAAAGGCCCGCAATACCTGAAGGAAAGCAGAGTACGTCTGGCAGAGTTCCTGGGGTGTAAAGCAGATGACCTGGTATATGTTCCCAATCCGACTTATGCGGTGAATATTGTAGCGAGAGGCCTGGATTTGAAACCTGGTGACGAAGTGTTGAGCACGAATATCGAATACGGAGCCTGCGACCGTACCTGGGAATTTTATTGCGCCGAAAAAGGGGCAAAGTATGTAAAACAGGAAATAAAGTTGCCCATTGAATCGAAAGAAGTGTTTTTAGCGGATTTCTGGAAAGGTTTCAGTGAGAAAACAAGATTGGTATTCATTTCGCAGATAACGTCGGCTACGGGCTTAATTTTGCCTGTAAAAGAGATTTGCGAGGAAGCAAAGCGAAGAGGTTTGTTAGTATTTGTGGACGGAGCACATGTTCCGGCACATATTCACCTCAATCTAACCGACCTGAATGCCGATTTTTATACCGGTGCCTGCCATAAATGGATGATGACACCGAAAGGATCCAGTTTTTTACATGTGAAGCCGGAACACCAGCAGCAATTGGATCCCTTGGTGGTGAGTTGGGGATATAAAGCTGACTTTCCGGGTGATTCACAGTTCTTGGATTATCATCAGTTCAACGGTACCCGCGATTTTTCGGCCTACTTGACCATCCCTGAAGCCATTGATTTCATGAAGTGGAATGATTGGTGGGGAGTTGCCGAAGATTGCAGAATGCTCGTGCAAAAATGGCTTCCGCGTTTGTGTGAGTTGGTTGGTTCGAAGCCTTTAGCGCCGGTTACAGATGAATTTATCGGCCAATTGGGAAGTATTCCCACCCGTTGCGAAAACCCGGTCGAACTGAAACAAATCCTTTACAACGAATATAAAATCGAGATTCCGGTGATGGTGCAGAATAACCAGGTTTATATCCGTTATTCGATCAATGCCTTCAATTCGGAAGACGATTTGGTAAAACTGGAGAAAGTGCTTGTGGAACTGAAAGAACGCAAACTAATTTTTTGATTTTACCGCAAAGAAGAGGATTTAACTTTTTTGTTAAGCATCCTTTGGAGAATAAAAGAGCTTAAAATACCATATGACATTACAAAAACACATTTTCCTCATTGGCTTTATGGGAAGCGGTAAATCAACTGTCGGGGCTTTGCTGGCAGAGCGCCTTGAACTTCCTTTTATGGATTCGGATAAGGAGATCGAAAAGAAAGCAAGAAAAAGCATCAGTGCCCTTTTTTCAGAAGACGGTGAAGCTGTTTTCCGAAAGATGGAAATGGAGTTTCTGATAGATTTAAAATCGGCTGAGCCTGCTGTAATTGCTGTCGGAGGCGGACTTCCGGCTATCGAACAGGCACTTCCATTAATGCATGAACTGGGTTTGGTTATTTATTTGAATACAAGTTTATTAACATTGATCAAACGATTGAAGGAAGAAAAGCAGGAGCGTCCATTGCTGAGAGATCTGAGCGATTCAGAATTCCATCCTTTTGTAGAAGCTTTATTGAGTGAACGTGTGCATTTTTACAAACAGGCAAAACTGATCATGCCCAACGAACGAAATTCGCCTAATGAATTAGTTTTAAAGTTGGAAAAAGAACTGATTAAACTGAATAATTAGTTAGTCGAACTCTTCATCAATTCCAAAGAAATTGGCATTTTCACCGCGCAATTCCTTGTTCAAAAAGTAATAATGCAGGCTCGAATGTCCGATGAAGAGGAAGAAAGCAATTTTGTCGAAAGTAGTGGTGTCGTTGTACCAGTAAGAAAAACCCATGAGAAACCACATGGCCAATAAATAGAGTGCTCCGCCTCCCCAAATGAAATAAATGAACCAACTGTTTTTTCGCCATTGCAGCACCAATCCTATAAAAAGACCGATCCAGGAAACGATTGCAACGTTGTAAAAAGTAATCAGGCTGTCCTGGAAATCTGTTCCCGCAAATCCCAAAGCTTGTCCGCGCTGCTCTATGAGCGTATGAACGTCCAGTCCTTTTTCCTGCTCAATCCATTCGGTACTTGTAAGCACCAGGTAGCCCAGGATAATCCAAACTAAAAATATAATCCAAATGAGCAGGCCCAGGTAAAAGCTGATCTGGGTATAAGTATCCGGAGTTTCTTTTCCGAAGATGAGGTTGCGCAACCGGGACAATATAGGGATCGGGCTTTCAAGATGTGCCTCGAATTCCTCGCGAAATGAATGTTTTTTATCAGATTCCGTCACTCAACGAATTTAGTTAATTTCGCAGAATGAATGCACAAAACGAAGAGCTAAAATGGGAGAAATACCTGGCGGAAACTCCACAGATCGACTATTCCTCTTTGGAAGTACAGCAATTTATCCGAACCATTCCGGTTCATACAAATCCGGTTCAACAAGCCATTTCCATTTATGAAACCGTTCGCGACTCCTTTTTGTATGATCCCTATCACCTGGATTTGCGCCCGGAATCGTTAAAGGCCAGTGTAGTTGTTTCTAAAAAACGCGCGTGGTGCGTGGAGAAATCGCTTTTGGCCTGTGCCTGTTTTCGGGCATTTGGTTTTCCTGCCCGCCTGGGATTCGGAATTGTGAAAAATCACATTGGGGTTGAAAAGCTGAAATCTTACCTCAAACGCGATGAAATTGTTTTTCACGGGTATGTGGAGGTTTATTTGAATGGAAAATGGAGTAAATGTACTCCGGCTTTCGATCCGAGGATTTGCAAACTGAGCGGAGTTCCTTTGCTGGAGTGGAATGGAAGCGACGATTCGCTGTTCCAGGCATTTGTGGAGAACAATCAGTTTATGGAATACCTGCATTTCTACGGGGAATTTGATGATATTCCATTTGAGTTGATGCACCGTGAAATGAAAGCCTATTACCCGGACTTATTTGACAATCCGGTGGATACAAAGGCTTTCTCCTTTCATTTTGATCCGAAACTTGCATTTAACCACCAGGAGGATCGAACAAAAAATTAGTTTTAATTCAGATAATCGAGAATTCAGTTCTTCGGGAATATATGAATTCGCAAATTCGTGTGTTAGCAAAGATATGAACAGATTTGAAGTTAAAGTATTAATAACTAGTGTTTTGATTTTTTAAAACGAATTAATTAGTTTGTCTTTTTACTCACACTCCAACCTTTCCATTTGAAACGGGCATCTCGACTTTTACGTTTCTAACCTTCACAAACTTTGGCTCCAAAATCATAAACGTACAATCATCCGTTTGTTCGCGTTCTCCCTTCCAAAAAGAGAATTGGTTCATCAGTCGGTTATACAGTACACTTCCGTTTTGATTGGAGGATCGGGATAACAAATAACGAAGCTGTTTCTTGCCGAATTTTTTGTTGGACTCCATTCCGAATTGATCAACCATTCCATCCGTAAAGAAGATCAGTTTGTCGTCTTCTTCCAGGATCAGTTCCTGCGATTTGAATTCAAGGTGGTTCATGTACGTAAACCCGATCGGAACGCGTTCTCCGCTGAGTTCGATTACTTCTGAGTTGCGAACGATCCACAAAGGCATTTGTGCCCCGGAAAAAGACAACTCACGCGTGCGTTTATCCAGGCAGAAAATAGCAATGTCCATTCCGTCCATGCGCTGTTCTTCATCCGAACTGATCCGACGGAGGATGGTTTTGCGCAATGAATCCAATAATTCGTTGGGCTTGCGGATTCCGTCGGCAAATAATTCATCCAGGGTATTCATTCCCAATACGCTTAACAGAGCTCCGGGAACGCCGTGTCCGGTACAATCGGCCAGGGCAAACAGGATTTTTTCAGCTCCGTTTTCACGAAAACTTTTCATCCAGTAAAAATCTCCTCCCACCAGGTTTTTCGGAGTGTAATAGATGTGTGCGTGCTCAAAATGCTGGGAGAGTTGCTTGCGCGAAACCAATAATGATTCCTGCAATTTTTGAGCATAACGCAGACTATCCATCATTTCGGAATGCTGTTTTTCCAATTGGATGTTTTTCTCATGCAGGGCGGTAGTTCTTCTTAAAACTCGATCTTCCAGAAGGTGAACGTCCCATTTGATCTTGCGCGCCATTTTCAGGAACTGGATGCTGATTTGTCCGATCTCGTTTTTGGGAAGCTGGTGTGAAATACTTTCGTAAGCCTGGTAATTGGACGAAATAAACTCATTCATACTACGCTGTAACCGGCTTACCTGGATGGTAATGTTGCGTACAATGTAAACACTTCCGATGATCAGGGCCAGGAATGCTATTCCCGAAATAATGTACTGCATCGTAAGCGAGTCATTGGATAAAGCGTAGGATTCACGAATAAATTCGCCTCTGATCCGGCGTAAATTGGATTGAATATTCGACATGCTCAGCGACCAGTTGGAGTAGTGGTTCCTGTTAGGAATGGCAAACAAGAGTTGTATGCGGCTTCTGACCGAATCAAAGTATTGAAGGTATTGCGCCAGTTCTGCCGGACAGTTTCCACGGGCCTGCCAGCTTTCGATTTCTTTGTGGAGCGATTCGGCATAGTTTTCATCATTGCGCATGATGTAATCCTTTTCGTGCCTGCGCAAGCTCAGGATCTGTTGATCGAATTGCGGGAATTTTTCTTCCACTTCATGAATCACTTCACGCATTTTACCGATATACCCGAATTCCTTGAATCCGATCTTTGCAATGTCGTTTAAAATCCGGTCTTCTATCAGCAAAATATCATCGAGGGTGATGAGTAATTCCCTTTCTACCTGCTTATCGGTAGCAAATACATCCGTGATATCCTGGCGGATCAATTCGTGGGTGAAACTGTTCTTACGACGATAGTCGTGTTCGTTCCGTGCAATGGAGTCGTACCAAAACCGTTGATTGGTCAGGTGTTCCATCCAATCTTTATGATCCTGTATCTGTGTAGAAAGATTGTCCAGCTTTAAAAGCAGGGCTTGTTTTTCGTGCATTTTCTGATTAAAGAACCAGGACATCGAAGCAAAGATCAACAACACCAGGCCAAATCCTCCAAGGACTATCACCAACGATTTTTTCATACTGCAAAATTCAACTCTATCTTTTGCTACAATATAAATCGCATGTCAAATTGCTGTTAAGAAGGATTAGAAAATGATGAATTTCTTTTGAAACAACTATATTTGGCTAAATTAAAATCGAGCATGAAATCAGCATTACTAGCAGTATCACTTGGCCTTGCCGGATTCATTCACGCGCAGAAAATCCAGTATGCGCTGCGAATGACCAAACCGCAGAATCACTATTTTGAAGTGGAAATGGAAATTTCCGAATTCAAAGCAGGCGATTTAACGGTGAAAATGCCTGTTTGGGCGCCCGGATCTTATTTGGTACGTGAGTTTTCCAAAAATGTGAACCTGGTTCGTGCTTATGATGAAAAAGGAACCGCTTTGAAAGTGGGTAAAACTTCCAAAAATGCCTGGAAAGTAACCACCGGAAAAGCAAAGAAAGTGCGTGTTCAATACGAAGTATATGCGTTTGAATTGTCTGTTAGAACAAGTTTTTTGGACCTGACTCACGGATTTGTTTCCGGTTCGGGAGTTTTCTGTTACCTGGACGGGCATAAAGACAAGCCTGGAACCGTTACGGTTTATCCTCACAACGATTTTAAGGTGATTACTACTCCTCTTGAAAAAGCTGCAGAGCAGAAGTCCGGAGAGAGATCGGAAACATTCCAATTCCCCAATTACGATGTGTTGGTAGATTCTCCGTTTGAGATCGGAAACCAGGAAGTGTTTGATTTTACAGTAGGTGAAACAAAACACAAAGTGGCTATCTATGGCGCCGGAAACTACGATGTGGACGAATTGAAAGCAGATATGTCACGCATTGTTAAAGCTGAAAACAATGTATTTGCGGGTAAGAATCCCAATAAGAATTACACGTTCATTATTCACAATGTGGTAAACGGACAAGGAGGATTGGAGCATGCAAGTTCTTGTGTGCTGAGTGTAAATCGCTGGACTTACGGAGGGAATTACAAGGATTTCCTGTCGTTGGTAGCTCATGAGTATTTCCATTTGTGGAATGTGAAACGCATTCGCCCGATCCAATTGGGGCCATTTAACTATGACGAAGAAAACTATACTTCTTTGCTTTGGGTAATGGAAGGTTTTACTTCCTATTACGATGAATTGTTGCTGGTAAGGGCCGGATATTATACCAAAGATGAATATCTGCGAAAATTGCAGGGAACTCTGAATTATGTGGAAGGTTCTGTCGGGTCACGTGTTCAGCCGGTGGCTCATTCCAGCTATGATGCATGGATTAAGGGATATCGTCCGAATGAGAACAGTGCCAACACCGGCATGACTTATTATTCCAGAGGTGCTGTTCTTGCTGCTTATTTAGATGCGGTGATTATCGACAAATTCAACGGAACCAAGTGTTTGGACAATTTCATGCAGTATTTATACGAGGAATTCTACATCAAAAAGAACCGCGGATTTACGGAAATCGAATTCCAGGACGCTTTGGAGAAATTCCTGGGCCAGGACATGGATTATTTCTTTGACAACTACGTAAACGGAACAGAAATACCGAATTACAAAGAAGTATTCGGGAAGATTGGAGTAGATGTGGTCTATACCGGAAAAGCAACCACTTCATTCGGAGCATCTTTGTCTCAGGAAGGCGGAAATTGCATGGTAAAAGGAATTCGTGCCGGAAGTGCTGCGGAAACTGCGGGCTTGAGTGTAGGTGATGAAATTATTGCTGCAGACGGCATGCGTGTAGATAACAGTTCGGTTGAAAGTTATGTAGGCAGTTTGGGAGAAGGTGAAACATGTACTTTATTGATTGCACGCGATGAAGTGATGATGGAATTAACGCTTCAAATGAGCCTGTATGAAAGACCTTCATTTAAGTTTGAATTAAACGGAAATGCAAAAAATAAGCTGGATTACTGGCTGAGAACAACGAATTAATTCGAAAAAAGAATAGTAAGAGACGGGGCATTCTTGAGAGTGTCCCGTTTTTATTTTACGCAAAGGGAAGAAGAACGCGTAGTTTTTTCCATGTGTAAGTTTAGGATAAAAGAAAAAAGCAAAGGGGGTTGGTTCTATTCTTTGAGTTCTCGGCTCTTAAATGATTTACCTTTTTCCTCTTGGTGTTGATTTCTTTCCTCTGAAATTTCCTGATTTTCCACCACCGTTGCTATTTGAACCAGGTTTGCTTCCGAAGGAACGCGTTTTTTGCCCGCTTTTACCGCTGCTCTTTTTTTGTTGAACCGGTGCTTTCTTTTTCGCCGGATTTGGTTTGTTGGCCGGTTTTTCGGCTTCACCGGAAGAATCCTTCAGCAACTCGTTCATGATTTTCATTTCGGCATCGGTCAATTCGCGCCATTCGCCCAAAGGAAGCCCTTTGAGTTCGATGTTCATAATGCGGGTTCGTTCCAGTTTGGTCACGTTGTATCCAAAATATTCGCACATGCGGCGGATCTGGCGGTTTAAGCCCTGGACCAATATGATTTTGAAAACGTTGGATGAAAGTTGTTCTACAATGCATTTTTTGGTGACTACCCCTAAAATAGGAACTCCGTTAGCCATTCGCTCTACGAAATCACCTGAAATGGGTTTGTCAACCGTAACGATGTATTCTTTTTGATGCTGATTTCCGGCACGCAAGATTTTATTGACGATATCTCCGTTGGTAGTCAGGAAAATAAGTCCCTGTGAATCTTTGTCGAGCCTGCCAATCGGGAAAATGCGCCTCGGATGTCCGATGTAATCGATGATATTGTCTTCAACGCCCTTTTCGGTAGTGGAAGTAATGCCTCTTGGTTTGTTCAGTGCAATATACAATTCGTCTTCCTGCACTTTTCGCTGAACGGTGTGGCCGTTGACAACAACCGTATCTTTCGGGCCAACCTGTGTGCCGATCTTTGCCCGAACGCCATTGATGAATACAGATCCCTGCTCAATGTATTTGTCGGCTTCCCTGCGCGAGCAGTAGCCGCTGTCACTGATGAATTTGTTTAACCGGACTGATTCGTGCATAACTCTTTATTGAAACAAGCTTTAGTCCGCGAAGTTAGTTCATTCTATCCGATTCTCCGATTATATCTGGATAGAGATCGTGTATTGATCGTTTATAACGCACGATTTCAATTCTTTGTTCACACTGTATTGCATGCAATTGTTCACACACTCCATAATGCTGTTCAATTCGGTTTCCGACAATTCCTTTTTGGAGTTGATCTGGTATATTTCATCCTGCGGTTCAGGTTGTAGTTTTAAAACCAGCACCGAAAGGGATTCTGCACTTACTTTTTTGGAATAAGTAACAAATCCGTCTACCGTAAACTCTACCACGATGTCTTTTTGGTCCGTTGCGAATTCAAAATCCAGGTTGGGCCCCAGTTCTTTTTCGAATAACTTTTTTCCCTGGGTATCCAAAATGGTCACGGAACCGTTTTTCTTGTTTCCGCTGATCTTTCCGTTCAATTGGTTGATGTTTCCGCCTAAATGTGCAATTTCGATGGCATAATTCAACGGTTTCTGATATTGGTCCAATGAAAACCAGTATTCAAAAGATTTGTCTTCCCGCACGGTTTGGTGCATGATCTGTCCGTGAATCAATTGGCAACATGCCAATGCAAGGAGTGTAATGATAGCTTTCATAAGTTCCAATTTTTTTGGGTAGCGCCATAAAAGTAGTGCCAAAAATGATTCGAACAAAAAAAAGCCGTCGATCTTTATCAGACAGACGGCTTCGATTCGTTGAATACGTTTTATTTAATAGCTCCTGCACACAATTTCATGCGTAATACGCGTTTTGCAGCAGCATCTACACTCGCTTTGAACGCAGCATCCGTGCGGTATTTTGCCAGAATTTCACCGTGAGATTTCATACAATCCAAAGGCATTAGTAAAATATCCACTCCGGCTTCAATGGCTTTTACACTGTTTCCTTTTACAGTTGTTACTCCTCCCATGTTCATGGCATCTGTGACTACCAATCCTTTGAATCCCAATTCTTTTCGCAGCAAATCGGTTACGATTACTTTCGAACAAGTAGCCGGAAGTCCGTTGGTGTTGTATTTCGGATTATTCACAACTGCCAAATGCCCGATCATGATACTCAACACGCCTTTTTCGATCAAAGCCGGGTAGGTAGGAATTTCTTTCAGTTCACCGTCAATTGCCTGCAAGGATTTGTGCGTGTCTCCGGAAACCAAACCGTGACCCGGGAAATGTTTTGCCGTGGCAATGATTCCCTGTTCCTGCATGCGTGCAATAAATGCGTTCGACCAGGGAATGTTGTTTGCTTCCACTTTCGCAAATCCGCGGTAACCAACTGTTCCGTTTTTTGCCAAATCCACTACCGGTGCAAAGTTGTAATTGATCCCGATTGCTTTTAAAGTAGCTGCGATAGTATCAGCACATTGGTTTAATTCAGCCAGGGAAGTAATTTCGTTTGCTTTCTTCACGGTAGAAGAACCGGAAATTTTGCGGTTGAACAAACTTGGTTCTGCATCGGCACTGTACAAGAATCCAGGGTTTCCGTTTGCTGTATTCAATTCGTTGAATTCGTTGATCCAGGAAGTGAATTCCGTTTTCGTTCCGTTCAGCATTAAAACTCCACCGATTACACGTTTGTTAATCAATGCTTTGATGGAAGTTGGCGTATTTCCCAATCTTCCCACTGCCGGCATAATCAACTGTGCTACGATAGCCGTATCATCCAGGGTCTTGAATAAATCTTCCACATCTTTGTCCAGGTCCTTGTTCTCGCTTAAATAATCTGTAAGCTTAAACGTGTGTTTGATCTCCGGCAATTGAGGAACTTTTCGCTCTTCTTTCGGCGTTTCTGTTTTTGTTCCTTCGGTATTCTGTCCGCAAGCCTGCAGCAATAGTGCCGAGCAAGCGCAAATCGTAATCCAGTGTTTCATCTCTACTTTTATCATAGTTGATGCAAATGTAAGCCGAAAGTTTCTTTTGAATGCTTTTTGAAAAGTCACTTATAAACAATTAACACGTGAATTAAGGCACCTATTGAAACAAAATTGCCGGTTCAATAGCAGGAACCGGCAATTCTGATCTTTTGTTTACTTAGTTTTTGATAATCCGCAACACATTGCTTTCTCCCGAACCTGTTGTAAGAGTTACAAAGTAAATTCCTGCGGGTAAAGCATTCATGTGTAGTTGTTTGCCTGAAAGCGTAACAACTTGTTTTTTACCAAAAAGATCAATCACGTCCGCAGAATGAATAGCTTCTTCGGTGTTGATGGTCAAAATGTCTGTTACAGGATTAGGACTGCCCGAAATAGTGGATTTTAAAGTTTCCGATATTCCTAAAACAGAATAGTTGACGCAGGATGAAGTGTCCGTACAGTTATTCATGGTAACGGCAACTGCATAGGAACCATCGTTATTCGGTGCGAATACTTGTCCGGTTGCTCCAGGAATAGCAGCATTTCCGGCATTACAGTCAAGCCATTGATATTGTGCACCGCTTGCATTTGTACTTAACAGATGCCCGGAAATAGTCACATTGTTGGTGATGCTTGTGACGGTAAGTGTAGTTGTAACCACACTGTCACATCCCAGAAAAGCCGTTAATGTGTCAGAGTATGTTCCGGGAGTTGTATGCGTGAATGATCCAACGGTGAAAACTTCTCCATTACAGATAACAGCTGTTTGACTGGATGCAATTGCTGCCGGTTCTGTAAGAATCTGACTAAGCTGTTTTGTGCATCCGGTAGCATCGGTGATAGTACAGGTATAGTTTCCTGCTCCAACAGCATTCAGGTTTTGCGTTGTTGCCGGAGGATTTGTATTCCAGGAGAAATTGAATGGAGTTAATCCGGAAGGGGTCAGCTGGATAAAACCATCGGTGTCGCCATTACAGTTCAGGTCCTGGTGACTTGAAATACTGCTTAAACCTACAACAGGAGCTCCTGATAAGGCAAAAATCGCAGTTTTGATTGTGGGAGAAGCAGTGGAATTGATGATCATGACTCTTCGAACCAGTTTTGCCTGATCTGTACAAGACAGATTGATGTCAACTCGGTGTAAATGAGGATTTGACGTGTTGAAATCAACCAGGTCACCAGGCCGGTATGTTCTGTCAAACCCGCTGATAACTGCACCGGAGCCATTCATCCAGTCGGCAAGTGTGGGATTGGGTTGTGATAAAATCATCACTGTTCCATCCGTAAATTCGATGATACATAAAATAGTTCCGTCGCCTTCTGTTGATAGTCCAAGTAAGCTCAACGAAGAATAAGAGGCCGGTGTAGTTAATTCGAGGGTGTCCATTTGCCCGGTTGAAAGCAAAATACAGTTTTTGGCATTGTAAGCTGCCAATTGGTAAGAACTGTTTCCGGAAGTAATTAAACCGTTGTCGGGTAAACCGGTACCTGAATTAAATAAGGAACCGTAGTTCTGACTGTAAAGAACCTGGTTGGCAATATTAAAAGTGGTATCCGTTGTTGTTAATGCAGGAGTTGTTTCTGCTATAATATCGTAATTGTATCCTGTAACAGGCACAGGAGTGTGATTTTGTCCATAGGACAGGAAGGATGTTGCTAAGAGCACCGGAAAAATAAAGATTTTCATAACGTGTGTTTTTAAGTTATTGATTGATCCAGTTCCGATAGAGGTTTATTTACATGTAAAGAGATAAGCTATGATACAAAGCTATTTCAAGTGCTGGATTTGTCTGTTATGAAAATGCGGTAAATACTTTTGAATTTACGGATGCATTGTATTTTACCGATCCTCCGGACTCTATTTGCAGAGTCCGGATTACAGTTTAAATAAATACGTAAAAATGTTCCTGTATGAGGAGGTTTATAAGTGTTTTTAGAAAAGGTTGGACACTAGTCTTTTAATACCCGCTGTCACACGAAGTCCGGATAGCCGCTAATAATCAAGTGAATAGTATTTTTATCTATTCTTTGATAACGCGCAAAATACTGTTTCCGCCGGAAATGGTAGTAATCGTTACCAGGTAAACCCCGTTCGATAAAGTTGCCAGATCCAGTTTGTTTTCAGTTAAGTTTACCACTTGTTTCTTACCGGAAAGATCAATCACTTCAACCGAACGGATTGGCTCATCAGCTGTGATTTCCAGGAAATCCTTCACCGGGTTTGGAGCAATCGAAATGCTTGTTTTCAAGGCTTCTTCCAATCCTAAAGTGGAATAGATAATACAGGAAGAAGTATCCGTACAGTTGTTCACGGTAATTGCTACTGCGTAAGCACCGTCGGCAGTTGGTGAGAATGTTTGTCCGGTTGCTCCGGGAACCATGGCATAACCGTTTCCGCAATCGAGCCATTGGTATTGAGCTCCGCTGGCAACAGCACTTATTTGATGACCGGATAAACTGACATTGCTGTTGATGTTCGTCACTGTAAGTACGGTTGTTACAATGCTGTCGCAACCATTTGTCGCTGGCAGCGGGTCGTTGTATGTTCCGGAAGTTGTATGTGTAAACGGTCCCACTGAAAAGCTTTCCCCCGAACAAATAAAAATCGTCTGACTGCTTCCGATTGCTGCAGGTTCTGTTAATGTTTGAGTCAATTGTTTGGTGCATCCGGTTGCGTCCGTGATCGTGCAGGTATAAGTTCCCGCACCTTTGTTATTCAGGTTTTGGGTGGTTGTAACCGGATTGGTGTTCCAGGAATAAGTGATCGGACTTAATCCGGATGGAGTTAACTGGATATAGCCGTTTGTTTCTCCGAAACATTCAGGATTCTGAAATGCCAGGATGCTGGAGTTATCAACTGTCGAAGCTCCCGATACAGCAAAAATGGCTGTTTTAACCGTTGGAGAAGAGGTTGTATTAATGATCAGAACACGCTGAACTACTTTAGCCTGGTCTGCACAGGATAAATTCACATTGATACGGTACATATACGGCTGGAAAGTACTGTAATCGGGAGTGTCTCCAGTTCTTCCTGTCCGGTCGAAACCGCTAGTAACCGCTCCTGCGCCATTGAACCAATCCGGCAGGTTCGTACTTGGAACAACCATAGCAGTTCCATCCGTAAATTTAATAACGAATAATACCGTTCCGGCTCCTTCCGTTGAAAAACCTAAAAAGCTAAGGGAAGAATAAGAGGCAGGTGTGTTTAATTCGAGGGAATCTGTTTGACCGTTGGCAAGAAAAATGGCATTTTCAGCCGTGTAGGGAGCTAGCTGGTAAGTACTGGCTCCTGAAGTAATCAAACCGCTGTTGGGAAGTCCTGATCCTGTTCCGAAAGAAGTTCCATAGGCCTGGCTGTAAAGTACATAATCACTTCCGTCCATGGCAATATTGGTTGTAGATAGAGCAGGAGTTGCCTCCGCAATGACGTCGTAATTGTAACCTGTAACTGGTATTGGAGTATAGTTTTGAGTAAATGCAGCCGAAGCGATCAATAAAGTTGTGAGAGTACTGGATATTTTCATAGTGTCCCGGTTTAAATTCAATACTGAATAAGTTGCGGAACTAAAACTATACTAAATCGATTAATTTATCAAAACTACTGATAATCAAACTATCATAAATGACGGATAAATCACAACTCCATTCAATTTTATGAAAAAATGAAACAGAAAAACCGGCTAACTAACCGGTTTTCGTATTTTGACGTCCGCCGGATTTCGGTGTTGTTTTCCGGGTGGCGGGCTTAGCAGGTGTTTTTTTTGCTGTTGCCTGCTTACTAGCTGTCTGTTTATCCGGTGATTGTTTTTTTGGAGTTGTTTTTTTAGGCACATGGGCATATTTTTCCTGATGGTCTTCATTCGCCTCTTCAATGGAATGAGAGGTTTGAAGTGGTTCCTGCTTATCAGACAACTCACTGAGTTTTTGATAGTATTTTTGAACGATCATCATTTCATCTTCGGTCATGCTTTCGATATCCACCAGTCGGTTGCTTGATTTTTCACTGGAGGCCACCAATTCATTCAATTTAAGCTGAATAGCCAGTGAATCCTTGTTTTGGGACTTCTGGATGAGGAATACCATGAGGAACGTAATGATGGTTGTTCCGGTATTGATCACCAACTGCCACGTTTCCGAAAAATCAAAGAAAGGGCCACATACTGCCCAAACAATGACTAATGAAAGAGCAGTAATGAACGCATACGGACTTCCTACTGCCTTGGATGCTTTGGACGCAAAGTTCTCAAAGAATTGTTTTTTGGATTTATCTTTTGCCATAATAGTGTGTTTTTGAATGATAATTTAACTTCCAACGATTTCTCCGCCGTTTACATGAATAACCTGTCCTGTGATATAGCTGCTATCCGGAGAAGCAAGAAACACATAAGCAGGCCCAACTTCCGAAGGTTGCCCCGCGCGGCCCATAGGGGTGTCTTTCCCGAATTTTTCGAGGTGTTTAAAACTGGAAACAATCAGCGGAGTCCAGATTGGACCGGGAGCAACACCGTTTACACGAATTCCTTTTTTAGCCAGCATCGTGGCTAGTGATTTTGTAAAAGTGGAAATTGCCCCCTTTGTACTCGAATAATCCAGTAAGTGATCACTGCCCCTGTATGCGGTCACCGACGAAGTATTGATAATGGAATCTCCTTTGGAAAGATGTGGAATGGCTTCTTTTGTCAGGTGAAACAGCGGATAAACATTGGTTTCAAATGTTTTTTTCAGGTTCGCAGAAGTGATTTCTGTCGGAGTATCCGCATTGAAATGTGTTCCGGCGTTATTCACCAGGATATTCAACTTTTTGTACGCCTTTACAACTTCTTTAATACACTTTTTGCAGAATTTTTCATCGGTAAGGTCGCCTTTAATCAGTAAACACTTCCGGTTTTGTGCTTCAACCAGCTTTTTTGTTTTCAGCGCATCCTTTTCCTCTGAAAGATACACAATGGCGAGATCTGCACCCTCGTGGGCATAATGAACCGCAACACTTCTCCCGATTCCGCTGTCTCCTCCGGTAATCAATGCTACTTTACCGGTGAGTTTTCCGCTAGCTTTATAATTTTTGCTGATGTACTCTGGTTTCGGTGTCATTTTCGACTCCGATCCCGGTTTTTTTTGCTTTTGGGTCTTAAAGTTTTGCTCTTTCATGAATAGAAGTTTTAACGTTCTATTCTAAAAATAGCCGGAAGCAGGTTTATTTTCCAAAAACTTTATCCCAATAAACGCTAAAGTTTATTTTACTGAAATCCCGGGTGCGGTTCGCAAATAGTTTTTTCGGCTTATGATTTTCCAATACAAAACCGTATCCTAAAATAGGAGTTTTGCTTACTCCATTAGTAATAGTGGTTGCAGTTCCAAACCTCAGATCATGTACAATCAGGCTGTCGTTTCTTTGTTCCACGGCATAAAAACCATTCGTAATGTGCTCAATTTCCCCGATCCGTGAATTTCCCTGCCAATCAATTTGTTCCAGTAAATGATGGTTTTTCGGGAAAACCTCTATCTGCTTCGGATCAAAAGGTGCAAAAAGCGACTTATATCCTACATAATAATTGGAATCATCTTCTACGATCAAATCCCAATAGAATGAAGTGAGGGGCATTGGAGTAACCATTGTTTGTTTGGGATGGATATTTGCCTGTTCAAAATAGGAATCGGTATTGCTGTATACGAACAATTTGATACCAACACCCCATAATAAGTAAAGCGACGAATAAATGATTCCTGTCCAGTTCCAAATCTTTCTTCTTTTGGATTCACGTTTCATAAATAGTGCGCCTATCAGTAAAACCATAAACGGAACCGTATACAACGGGTCAATTACGAACACGGAATTGAAAGTCAAGCGCCAGTCGAACGGCCAGAAGAATTGAGTTCCGTAATTAGTAAATATATCCAGCATCGGGTGTGTTACAATAGAGAGGAACCACAACAGGAACCAGGTTTTTCTTCCATAATCCTTCTTGCTGAGCTTCATGGATACCCACGTTAAAATAATTCCGCCCAGAATGGCAAACAACAACGAATGAGAAAATCCACGATGAACCAAAGCGGCATCCAACGGATCATAAAAGAACCGCAGAAACACATCCAGGTCCGGAATAGTTCCTCCGATTGCTCCCCAAAGAGCAGCTTTTGCCCCCATTTTTCTTCCTGCAACCGCCTCTCCGACAGCGGCGCCCAGTACGATTTGAGTCAATGAATCCATAGTATAAAAGTAACCGTTATTCTTTTAAATGCATTACCTACGCGTTTGATTAAAAAATAAGAGAAAAATGTTGAAAAAAATGGAGATTCGTGTTCTTTTCCCCGAAGTAATTTTGTACCTTCAGGGAAAGAAAAAGAACTATGCAAGTGCAAAAAACAACTATTCCACATTGGTCAGAAGAAGACAGACCACGTGAGAAGATGATGCTTAAAGGAAGAAATTCACTTTCAGACGCTGAATTATTAGCCATCCTGATCGGAACCGGATCGGGAAATAAATCCGCAGTTGATTTGGGCAGGGAAATTCTTTTACTGGCCAAAGGAGATTTGTACGAATTCGGTAAATTGAGGCTCTCACAACTTTGCGAGGTAAAAGGCATTGGAAAATCCAAAGCTGTTTCTATCCTTGCGGCTTTGGAACTTGGTCGCAGAAGGAAAGAAATAAAAGTTCAAAAGCGCCCCAAGATCAATAGTTCCGAACGTGCTTTTAAGGAATTGAAGCCTTATTTTACGGATTTAAGCCACGAAGAGTTCTTTGTGATGTACCTCAATCGCGCGAACGAGCTCATGCAAGTCAAGCAATTATCCATTGGAGGTATTTCAGGAACCTACGTAGATCCTAAAATTATCTTTAAGTACGGAATTGATATGGGCGCGTCTGCAATTATCCTTTCTCACAATCATCCCAGCAGGAATCTCAAACCCAGTGAATCAGACCAAAAACTTACCAAAAAGATCAAACAATTCGGAGAGCTCATTGAAATGCCGGTTTTGGATCACCTTATTATCACGGATAATGGCTACTTTAGCTTCTCGGATCAAGAACTTCTTTGAAACATGTTGTTTTACGTTGATGAAATTTCCATTCGCTTCATTTATACCCTGGACTTTGTGTTCAGGGAGCATGGATTGGATTATCAGCTTACAAATGACAAGCACGTTTTTGAGACTTTTTCAGGAACCAAACTTTCTTACTCGAATTTTGAGTTTGACGGTTCGCCGTTTTTGCCTCCTGCAGGTTTGTTATTTGAAGAAACTTTCCGCGATTCCATTATAGTGGAAAAAGGAAATTGGAACGGAGTAGCGTGTTTGAAATTCGATTCGGTTGCAGATCCTTTAGCATCTATCTTTTACGTGCTTTCCAGGTATGAAGAGTATCATTCTTCATTTCCGGACGATCATGGCAGGTTTACCGCCAAAGAAAGTATTCTGAGTAAATTCGGGTGGTTGCACCTTCAAATTGTGGAGCGCTGGATTGAGGTATTTTTTCAGAGATATTCTCCGGAACTTTTGAAGCAATTGGAATTACAGCAAACAGTTCGGATCATTCCTTCGTTTGATATCGACAATACTTTTGCCTACAAATGGAAAGAAGGCTGGCGTTCCTGGTTGTCAAATGGAAAAGATCTCCTGAAGAATAATAAAGAACGGATGCAAGCCCGGAAGCTGGTTCAAAAAGGAGAATTGAAAGATCCTTATGATTCTTTTGAAGCTATTCGGGCTGTTATTCAAAAATATCCCGAAACACGTGTTTTCTGGCAGTTGGGCAATTATGCCAAATACGATACCAACATTGCCTGGAACCATCCGCAGCACCAGGAACTGATTTATACATTAAGCGAAGCCGGAAATGTAGGCCTGCATCCAAGTTATGCCAGCAATCATTCCGACGAAAAGTTAAATGAGGAAGTACAGCGCATTGAACAAATTACTTCCAAAAAGATCCTGGAATCCAGGCAGCATTTTTTAAAATTGAATCTGCCAAAAACCTATCACCGTATGATGGATCGTGGTTTTGAACGGGATTTCACCATGGGTTATGCAGACGATTATGGTTTTCGTGCCGGAACGGCGTATGAGCATTCCTTTTTCGATCTGTTGACGAACCGTTCTTACCCGGAATACCGGATAGTTCCTTTTGCTTACATGGATGGAACCTTACTGGAATACAAAAAGCTGTCGATTGATCAGGCAATGGAAGCAGTGCATCAATTAGTAGAAGAAGTGAAAAGATACGGCGGAACGTTTTGTTTTATCTGGCACAATGAAACATTGGCGGAAGCGGGGAAGTGGAAAGGGTGGAAAAAAGTGTTTGATTATACATTAGAACAATTAAAATGATCCTTTCAAATTCAAGCTTACACCAGGGAAACTTCCCGAAAATCGAGCATGGAGATTCCATTGTGCAATTGGGCTCCTGTTTTTCTACCCATATGACTTATTGGTTCAAACGGGCTGGTTTCCGGGTGCTGGATAATCCGCTGGGAGTGATCTTTCACCCGGTTCCGCTGGCGAAGCAGATTTTACTGGCTTTCGGGAAGGCTGAGCTAAGTACATTTGTGCAGAAAGAAGATGTGTTTGTGAGCTATGATGCCAGCAGTACCTTGTATGCCATGAGTGCTTCCAAATTGGAAGATTTGATGCAGAATCAATTGCAGGAATTGAGAAATGTATTGGAAAACGCCAAATTATTAATAGTGACACTGGGTTCTGCACATGGATACCGATTGAAGACTTCCGGTGAATTAGTAGCGAACTGCCATCAGCAGCCGCAAGCTTTGTTTGAAAAAGAGTTGAGTGAGGCGGAGGACATGAAATCGGATTGGGGGTTGGCGGTCGATGCGTTAAAACAACTGAACCCGGGAATTCAAATCGTATTTACAGTTAGTCCCGTTCGCTACGTGAGAGATGGTTTGATGGAAAATTCCTTATCAAAATCCGAATTATTCCGGTTGGTATCGCTTTTAAAAAATGATTCAACCCATTATTTCCCGGCTTTTGAATTGGTGAATGATGTATTGCGTGATTACCGCTACTTTGAAACGGATGGTGTTCATCCTTCAGACCAGGCAGCGGAATTTGTTTGGGATTTTCTTCGAAAGGAGCTTTTTTCTGTACAGACGAACGATTTGATAGATGAGGTAATCAAATTACGCAAGATGGAAGAACACCGTTTGCTCTACCCGGAATCCAGGAAAGCGGAAGAATACCGGAATATGGTAAAACAAAAAAGGGAAAGTTTCCTTTCCCAATACCCAGTAGTAGCCTGGTAGAACTATTTTTAATTATTCAATAATACGATTGTTCCGTTGTATACTTTCGGTTCTCCCGGTAGTGGATTTTTCATCATCACTCTCCAGATATAAGTGGAGTTTACCTGTGCAAGCGAACCTGTTTGCATATCCGTACCATCCCATCCGTTGGAAGCGTCGTTTGTTTTGTAAAGTACTCGTCCCGATTTTGCATCCAGAATGGTCAATTCAAAAGCAGTATTTCGCTCCGTTAATGCATAGGGCATAAACTTATTATTACGCGAATCACTTGAGTTGATATTGAATGAATTCGCTGCCTGCAAGTTGTATTCTTCCTTGATGGAAATGGTTTTCGTTTCTGAAACGGTACAACCATTCAAATCTTTGGAAGTAGCTTTTACGGTAATCTCTTTTCCGATATAAGGATGAACGATCAGATTTCCGTTCTGAACTTCGCTGTGGTATTTTTCAACACTCCATTGAACGGCATTTTCAGCGCCCGAAACATTAAATTCGATGGATGGAACTCCATCGTTGTAAAGGATTGTCTGATCTGCACTGATGTACAATTTATCAGATGGCTTGTTAACTGTAATTGTTTGAGTATTTTTCCCGGATACTACTTCAATTACACCTTCTGAATTTGCTGTGAATGTTCTTTTTGAACCTGCTTTAATAATTTGTGTTCTGTTATTCTGGATTACCGAAATCGGTAATGTTTCATTCGGGTTTGTGATCTCGATCTCATCACCGATACACAGATTGGTTTGGTCTAAAATAACCGGCAAATAAGCAACCTCTTTCGGGCCGTTATTCTCATTCTGTGTGTTTTTTACAGTGAATGGAATGTTGTTCTGATTTGCGCCACTCTTTTGAGATGAAGCATCTTTCGAATTTTGAGCAACCTGAGTTACTTCCGTATTCTGGTAGTTTGTGTGATCAATTGGAGTTGATTGAGTACCCGGATTAAGGTGCTCTTCGCTCTGATGCGTGTTTGTCTGAGGGTTTGCATTATTTGTTGTATTCAAACGGTTTTCAGTTTGAGAACCTGTTTGAGGAGTGGTCGTGTTTTGAGTAATTACCGGAGTAGTCTCTTTAGTGTTTTTGCTTGATTCCGATTGGGAATTCAACGTGAAAAACAGGGCAGAACCAACCAGTACCGTACCAACTGAAGCTGCAACCCACCATTTACGGTAGAATGGAGAAGGAGTAGAGCCGTCCAAACGCTTGGACAATGATTCCCAGGCTGCCTCGTCGTAAGGCAGTTCATGGTTTTCAAGTGACTCTTTTAATATCTGTTCAATGTTTTTCATTGAGCGATTTTTGTAAATTTCTGTTTCAAATAATTCTGAAGGTTCATTTTGGCTTTTGCTAAATTCGATTTCGACGTTCCTTCACTGATTTCCAGTATTTCCGCAATTTCCTTGTGCGTAAATTCTTCCATCACATACAGGTTGAATACTGCTTTGTAGGCCGGTGAAAGCTTATTGATTGCTTCCATTGCTACCTCTGCTTTTAACGTGGTGATCTCCCAATCTTCCCCCAATTCATCTTCTTCGGGAATGTATTTGAAGTCATTGTCGTTATCGCTCAGCATCCAGTCTTTCTTAGACTTCCGGATCGAATCAATGGCACAGTTCACTATGATTCTTCTCATCCAGCCTTCAAAAGACCCTTTTTTGTCGTAACCTTTAATATGTTCAAAGACCTTTATGAAACCTTCCTGTAAAACTTCCTGGGCCGAGTCTTTATCGCGAATGTACCGTTGGCAAACCACCAGCATTTTCCCGTAAAACCTCTTGAATAATTGCTCCTGAGCCCTCCTGTCGGACGACTTACAGCCTTCAATTATATCTTCTAATTCCCAATTCTGCTTCACTGTCTCAACTCAATAACGAAGGATGGATTGAAGGGTTGCCTTCAACCCGGTTCAAAAGTTTAAAAGTTCAAGTTTGAAGTTCAAAAAGTCCTGGTATTGGAACTCTTTGAACATTTTGAACAACGTTTGAACTTGTGTGTTTACAAATAACGTGATTTCCGAAGCAAAATTTACTGCCGGGGCAAAGTTTTATTCTTAAATTCGTTGCGCTTAAAGAATATAGTATTATCATTTAATTAGATAACAATGAAAGTAACGGTAGTTGGTGCAGGAGCAGTAGGAGCAAGCTGTGCAGAATACATCGCAATGAAAAACTTTTGCTCGGAAGTAGTATTAGTAGACATCAAAGAAGGATTTGCCGAAGGTAAGGCAATGGATTTAATGCAAACGGCATCTTTGAACGGATTTGATACAAAAATCACAGGAACAACGGGAGATTACAGCAAAACTGCAGGATCACATGTAGCTGTAATTACTTCAGGTATTCCAAGAAAACCTGGAATGACTCGTGAGGAATTGATCGGTATCAATGCAGGTATTGTGAAGGACGTAACTGCAAACCTGGTAAAACATTCTCCGGAAGTAATCATCATCGTTGTTTCCAATCCTATGGATACGATGGCTTATTTGGTGCACAAAACTTCAGGTCTTCCGAAGCACAAGATTATCGGAATGGGTGGAGCTTTGGATTCTGCGCGTTTCAAATACCGTTTGGCTGAAGCATTGGGATCACCTATTTCCGATGTAGACGGAATGGTAATCGCTGCGCACAGTGATACCGGAATGCTTCCGTTATTGAGCAAAGCAACAAGAAACGGTGTTCCTGTAACTGAATTCTTATCTGCTGACAAGCAAAACTACGTGGTTGAAGAAACCAAAGTTGGTGGAGCTACATTGACCAAATTATTGGGTACTTCAGCCTGGTATGCGCCGGGAGCTGCTGTTTCTGTAATGGTTCAGGCAATTGCTTGTGACCAGAAGAAAATGATCCCTTGTTCTTTGATGTTGGATGGTGAGTACGGACAAAGCGATATCTGCCTGGGGGTTCCTGCAATCATCGGGAAAAACGGAGTAGAGAAGATCGTTACGGTAACACTGACTGAAGACGAAAAAGCGAAATTTGCTGAAGCTGCAAATGCCGTAAGAGAAATCAACGGAGATTTGAAGTATTAAATCAGATCAGATTATAATAGCAGGGGCGTTCCGCACATGTGGAAAGCCCCTTTTTTATGGAATTCTATTTCCCGGTTTTGACCAAACGCATTTGCTGTAAGGTGCTTGTTCCGGAAATAATGTTGACCATATAAACCGCGTTCGGATAACGGGAAAGATTAACCGTTGTTTCTGGTTGCGTATTCGAAAGTGCGTGCGTTTCCAAAACCCGGCCCGATAAATCGACCAATTGGTAGTGTAGCGCCTCATTATTAAACTGCTGAAGATTCACAATGACCGCCTGTTCCTGTGCCGGATTCGGATAGATATTGAATCCGGTAATTTCCGTTTTTTCGTTGAGTCCAAGTCCGCTACCTGTGAAATAAGCATCGAATTGAATGGCGGTTACGTCCAGTGTGTCCAGATAAACCGGTGAAAGCACGTTCGAAATAATACCGTTGTTTCCCCAGTTACTGAAAGTAAATCCGGGATTGGCAATGGCTTCCATTTTAATCGGCACTCCATTGAAATAAATTCCGTTCCACGGATAGGTTCCCGGTTCAATGGTGCTGATATGAATCTTTCCGGCGCCGGCAGGATGTACGTCCAAAACCAAATCGACCTGGTTGGGGAGGTTGAAATTGTTTTCGATGTGGTTTCGAACCTGGTTACTGCGCTCGGTCAATTGATCCCGGAAAGTCAAATGACTGTTGTACAAATCGGTCATTTGTTGCGGAATATTGTTCGGATTTCCCCAACGTGCGTATTCTTTCTGCATTTCGACCGCAATTTGATCGAAAAAATCATTTTCCAATGGCAATAAGCGATCCGGAAGGTATTCGGTGTTCATTACATCTGCATACCGGTTAATGAAATAATCTTTGAAGCGGTTATTCTGAATTCCTTTCAGCCAAATATTGATGAATGGATTGCCCGGGTTTTGTCCCATCATGTAGGCAATGTGGTCGTCGTAGCAATCTGACCAGGAAAAAGGAGCCAGCGCAAGTTCCATATCAATCGTACAAAAACGGTAGCGGAAACCGGTTTTATTCGAGCGGTAAATTTTGATATTGTTTTGTGGCCAGTCCGTATTGCCCATCCAGGATTCTGCGATGATATAATCGGTATAATATGTTTGGTCAAAATACTGGTCTACCTGATCCCAATAATTGGCGGAAGCAGGGTTTAATGCATTAAATGCCGAATAAATTGTATTAAAGGTATCTACCGGAGCACCCGTTACCGAACGCAAAACAGAATTATTCCAGGCACTTAGAGAAAGGATGTCCAGAGAGTCCTTATCTGCATCGTCGGCTAAACGGAAAAATTCATCATCTATTTTTTCGCGCAATTCATACAACCCAAAGTAACTTCCGTTGATGTAAACAGTTACCGGGCGCCAGGCAGAATAGTAGTTATTAGTGGTTGCCGACATTGCTTCTTCCTGGAAAGCATCCTTATAAGGAAACTGGAGCCATTGATTACTTCCGTTCCTGATGTAGAAGTTGCTGTATTTTGTTCTGTTCGGACGGTTTGGAATGACCGGGTAATTGACCGGAGCTTCACCCAAAACGCCATTGTCCAATTCCAGGCGGAAGGAATGCTGCGGATGGGAACGGCTTCCTCCGTAACCGCCATCGATTTGCATTCCGGTATTTCTGGAGAATAATAACTGCTCGGTTTCTGAAAAATAATCGATGTGTGCCGCGCGCTGCCAGTCCTGTTGCCAGTTATCAAAAATACCGGTTGGCCCATACAGGTTTTGATCGTCGGTGATAAGCGATATAATAGGTGTTTCATGGTCAATTCCCAATAAATAAGAAGCTTGCTTGATGCTGCTAGGAAGGAAACTTGGGCCAAAAACGCGTGCTCGCAAAACACTGGAATAGACAACCGGCACCGGACTTCCGGTATACAAAGTGGAGGATGTTGTAGGTTCACTTCCGTCCATGGTGTAATACACCTGTGAACCTGATCCATTGGGGTTTGAAATCGTTACCGAAACGGTTGTACCATAAATTCCGGGCTGTTCTGAGAAAAGTGGCGGTGTGTAATGAGTACTGAATCCTGGTGATCCGTTATTGGTGGATTCCGGGGTTGGTGTTCCGAATAATACAGCGTTACTGCTGGCGTCAGGAAGCAAGCCACGGCTTTCATCCAGGTTCTGACAATTCACCCACAAACTGCTCATAAGCGTTTGGGAAGGACTGTATAAACCGATTGTTTCACCTGAACTTGAAATCGAAAAATTGGTATGTTGATAGTTGTTCGGATTGACCATTTCAAAATCTGTTGATAAAGAGCCGTATGAAACGAGTACCATATCAAATTCGATGTAATCGTAAACCATTCCGGGGTTAGTAGCAGCAATATCGAACTCCAGTGAGTTGATGTAACCAGCGCTTAATCCTGCTGCACTCAATTCTGATGCAAGAATGAGTAGTTGGTGTTTTGCTGCCCAGTACCAGTTTCCATAAGGGGCCGGGTAGTCTGTTCCCGAATTCTGAATGGTCCCGTTTCCAACCTGGAAGCCATTGAATTTCAGGTTGGGGCGTTGATTGGCCGTATTCCCGATGGAAGAAACACAAATAGCATCGCTACCGTCCTGGAAAGCAAAAGAGGTAGAAGCGAAGGTGGTTGCACTTTGATTAAAAATGGAATTCTGAGTGTAGCCGGCGCTGCTGTAGGAACAAGTGTTTATGAGGATGTTTGAAACTCCGTCCCAATAAAATGGAGTGGTAAAGGTATGCGTATTCCAACCGGTTGTTGGAGTATAATTGGTTGCGGTAAGCACGTGGGTAAAACCTGAAATCGGTTTGCGGTCTTTCCCGCTGCAAAAAACGGTCTTGTATTCGTTCGGCAACAAATTGACTGCCGGGAAAGTCCATTTTTGCGGCTCTGATGCATTATCACTCAACGAATAATTAAAGAGCGAAATCGTATCCGAAGTGGTATTGTAGAGTTCAATCCAGTCCGGGAATTCCCCGTCTTCATCCGGAATAGTGGTGTAATTGCGGTTGCTTCCTTCATTGATAACAACCTGTGCGTTTGAAGAAAACGAAAAAATGCAGCAAACAAGCGCAAAAATAATAACGTTGAGTTTCATAAGCAATGTGTAGTAATTTGATCTACTGCACAATGATACTGATTTCAAAGCTTCGCTGCAAGATAAGAAGTTGAAATGCTTGATATGCTAATTAAGTAGGGGCGTCAAATTAGACGCCCCTACTTTTATTTCTTTTTAAGGAAGAAGATCGTACACACCGATATCAGGAAGCGAATTTCTTCCCTGACCACGAATATCCATAGCTGTCGTATAAGCTGGATTTGCCGCATTGCTTAAACTCGAACCGGAAAAGAACTGGAAATTATCAACGCTCGGACTTTGGAACAACGGATTTGAACTCGAACAGGAAGTAAACATCGGGTTGCTCAAATTGTTCTTCAAAATCACCGAATTCCTGAAATGGAAATTCAGAAGTAAACCACCTGTTTGGATCGTATCAATGGCCAAATGCTCGCCGCTGCTTCCATAGATCACACAGTTATTGAAGTTGGCATTCGGGATTTGTGCAACGGTTGTTCCTTGTGAATTGGTGTAATAATTCGAAATCCCTACTGCGGGTGTTGTTCCTTCTCCGGCTCCGTAACCCAGGAAGTCACACTGGTTGAACGTAAAGTCTGCTCCCTGTATGACTAATAGCGAATGAACCCCGGTACTGTGAACGAGTACGTTTTCTCCGTATACTTTCGGTCCGTCGAACAGGAATAATCCGTAGCTGGCTGCATTGAAAATCTCTGTATTCGAAATCGTCAGGGTGTTTTGATTGAAGGCTTGGTCCCGCGAATCGACATGTATGCCGGCAATTGCGTTTTTTATCACCACATTATCGATCATGGATGGCCGTGCTTCCTGCATGTAAATTCCGTAATACTGCCCCGGAACATCTTTGTAGGCTGCTTCGAGCCGGTCTCCCTGGATCGTTACTTTATTATTATAGTCTCCGTCTATGTTTAAAGTTCCTTTGTAATTCCAGAGAATTGCTCCTTTATGCAGGTAGATTTTTGTTCCGCCTATAATGTTGAGCGTTTTTGCCGAATCTACGAATGCCTGGTTGTAAATCACGTGAGGTTTATCATTGGCCCAGGTTCCTTCATTGAGGTCGTAAATATTCATTCCGGTGTTGGAGTAGTGGTAATACATGTCCTGTCCCCAAACTACTAACTGAACATACTGGTCTTCTCCGTTGGTAGTAAACTTCACGGAATCTTCCACGATTACCGGCAAATTTTGTCCGTTTACGTTCAATTTCACCTCTACAAAGCAAAACAAACTGTCTCCGGAAGGAATTTCAATATCTGTAAAATTGGTTCCCTGAACGCCGTCGAGGTTTAATTTGAATTTGGAAGCCGATCCGCCCATCAATTGAACATTACTGATCTTTAAGGCTTTATTCTGAAAATTATAGATCTTAAAATACTTGGTAGTAGAGCCGATTGTAGTAAAAACAGTATCGAAAACCAGCGTGTCATTTGAAAAAGCAAGGTTGCCGTCTCCAAACAAATTTTTCTTTTTACACGAAGAATTGCTCAAAGAAAGAGCGGCTAAAATTGTGATTCCGAAAAATAGATTGAGTAATTTCATCATGACAAAAATAACGAAATGTAATCCATTTTATTTTTTTTGTTGTGAATTAAAAAGTTTGATTATCTTTGCAAACCATTTTTGAATAAGAATAATTAAGATTAACAACATATGAAAGCAGGTATTCACCCGGAAGATTATAGATTAGTAGTGTTTAAGGACATGACAAACGAGTATGCGTTTTTGTGTCATTCTTCTGCTAATACTTCAGAAACAATTACTTGGGAGGATGGAAATGAATATCCATTGGTAAAATTAGATATCTCTCACAAGTCTCACCCGTTCTTTACAGGAATTGTTCAGTTCGTGGATACTGCAGGTCGTATCGATAAATTCAACAATCGTTACGCGAAATACAAAAAGTAATTTCAAGCTCGAAATAATAACCCTGACAAGCGTGCTTCGTCAGGGTTTTTTTATGCCTTGTTTGGAGCGTTTTTAAACCTTTTTTAAGGATTTAAGCCCCTTTTGATATACCTTTAAATTGTTAGATGGTTATATTTGTATCATGAGTTCACTGCAGATTAAAATTTTAGTTCTATTTATTGTTTGTGCTTTTAATTACGCGAATGCGGGTTCAATCGACGATGCATTCAAGGCCCTGAACCAGTTCA
This sequence comes from Fluviicola sp., assembly GCF_039596395.1. NCBI lineage: Bacteria > Pseudomonadati > Bacteroidota > Flavobacteriia > Flavobacteriales > Crocinitomicaceae > Fluviicola > Fluviicola sp. The sequence continues at coordinate 1,914,772 of NZ_JBCNJT010000001.1, read as the reverse complement.
ATTATTTCGAGGCGAAAAAGCAATTTGAGAAATCGTTAAAGTCAAATGAATCTGCAGCAAATTACGGGTTGGCAGTGATTTATTTCCGTACAGATAACCCGTTTCATCAACTCGATTCTGCTTATGTGAAGATTGTACGTTCCGAAAAGGCTTACAGTGCCATGAAGGACAAGCAGAAAGAAGCGCTCAAAAAATACAATTTCGATTATGCGGCTATTGAAAGCCTGCGCAAAGATATTTCCAGCGGACTTTATAAAGCGGTATTGAAAAATCCTTCCGAAGAAGCGTATGATCAATACCAAAAAAACAATCCGTGGGCAGCAGAATACCAGAAAGCCATTTATTCCCGCGATTCGATCGGATATTTGAAAGCTAAAAATGCAAATACTTCAGCCGCTTTCGACCTGTTTCTCAAAAGATACCCGGAATCGGAGTTTAAAAAGGAAGCGTTGAATAATTTTTACCGCTTGCAATACAAGGAAAATACGGACGGGAAAACAATTGCATCTTTCTTAAGCTTTGAAAAACAATTTCCAACCAATCCGTATGTGGCTGATGCACAGGACCAGGTTTATAATTTAAGTACGACACGAAACCAGGTAAAGGATTACGACTTGTTCATCAAGACTTATCCGAAAAACAAGAATGTGGAGAATGCGTGGCGGAAATTGTACCAGCTCTACATGTCCGATTATTCCATGGAACGGTTGGAGAAATTCCAATCCGAATACCCGAATTATCCTTACAAAGACGAAATCACCAAGGACAAGAAGTTGGGTTCACAGCAAATCATTCCTTATAAGAATGCCGGAAAATTCGGCTGGATGGACTTAAGCGGAAACATTGTTATTCCGGCACAGTACAGTACCGTAGGTTTCTTCAAGGAAGGGCTGGCATGGGCAGAAAAAAGCGGGAAATACGGATTCGTAAACAAAGCGAATGAAGTGGTCATTCCTTTCAAATTTTCCAGTGCAAATGATTTTGATAAGGGAAGAGCCATCGTACAAATAGATACGCTTTTCGGGATTATCGACCGGTCCGGGGCTTATATCGTTGAGCCGCAATATAAAGATATCGGGCAGTTTTCCGAAGGATTGATCTATGCCCTGAAAGATAGTTTATACGGTTATTTTGATGGTTTGGGTTATCCGAGAATTCCGGAACAATACGAGGAGGCATTCTCTTTTTCGGGAGGAATAGCAAAAGTGACTTACAAAGGCCTGGAAGGATACATCGATGCATTCGGTTCTTTCAAAGTGAAACCATTGTATGAATCCATTAATTTATTCGGGGATTCTGCAATTGTCATCGAAGGTGACGAAACGGCAAAACTGGCAACTTTCCAGGGAAATGAGATCAAAACGATTCTGATTGAGGAGATCGGAACTTTGGTTTCTGATAGGGCTTTGGTGATTTCCGACGATAAAATCGGTTACCTGGATAAAAGAGGGCAAACTGTCATCCCGGCAACGTATGATTACTTTACCAATGCGCGTTCGGAAGGTGAATTTTCCGGGATGTACGCAAAAGCTTCCAAAGCAGGTAAATTCGGGATCATAGATCGATTCGGGAAGCCGGTTATTCCGTTCACATATTCCAAATTAGGCGCAGTTTCTTCCCTGATTGCCTTTGAAAAAGCGGGAAAATGGGGTTTCATCGATTTACAGAATAAACCGGTCATTCCTCCGATGTACGAAGCTGCGGAAAGCTTCAAGTCCGGTTTGGGAGTGGTCCAGTTATTGACCTTGAAAGGAGCGGTTAATGCGAAAGGAGAAACCGTTATTCCGGTTGAACATACGACCATCAAACCGTTGGATGATACACATTTCCTGGTTTCATTGGGAGCTTTTTACGGGATTTACACCAACAAAGGAAAATTGGTAGTTCCGCTGGAATATGTGAATATTCGTAAGGTCCAGGATGATTTCTACATCCTCACAAAAGGAACGGAACTGCATTATTTCTACGTTCCGGAAAATAAGTTGATCAAGCCAAACCTGGAATAACATGTCGGCCTTGAAAAACTTTATCCGTTCGCTGGTTCCGGCAAAGGTTCTGAATGCTTATCGTGAACGAAAGAAAGATAAGCAGCGTAAATTGATCCGTGAACAGGAATTAAGGGGAGAAGGACTAACTTTTACACAAGTATTTCAGCAACTTCAGGCTTGCGGACTAAAAGCAGGGGATTCCGTATTGGTTCACAGCAGTTTTTCAAAGATTGGTTTTGTAGCAGGCGGACCGAGAATCATTGTCGATGCGCTGTTGGAAGTCATTGGTGCGGAAGGAAATTTACTGATGCCAAGTTCTCCGAACCCGGGCTACCAATTAGATTACATCCGGAACCTGGAGCAATTCGATGTTCGGAACGATCCTTCGAAAATGGGCGCTATTACAGAATATTTCCGGAAACTTCCGGGAGTTTTACGTTCAGAAAGTCCTACCGAACCGGTTTGCTGTTTCGGACCGAAAGCAGAATGGTTTACCAGCGGACATTTGGGCGAAGAAACACCTTATACCAAGAACAGCCCTTTTGCCCGGTTGGCAGAAGCAAACGGAAAAATCCTTTACATCGGCGTGACTTTGGATAATGCAGGAACTTCCCTGCATGTGCTGGAAGATGCCGTTCCCGATTTTAAATACCCGGTTTATTACCCGGAATTATTCCATGTTTCAGTAAAGAGGATGGATGGAACAAGTGTTCCTGTTTCAGTGAAAGTCCACAACCCGGAACAATCTGCCAAACGCAAATGCGACGGGTTACTGCCGCTCTTCGAAGAGAAAGGAGTAATGACGCGTTCAACCATAGGAAATGCACCGACCTTGGTCTTCGACGCTGCTAAAATGCTCGAAGTAATGATTTCAGAATACCAAACAAATGGTGTGACGATGTATACACCGAATGGAGGAAATTAAAAAGGCGTTTCGACTCCGCTCAACGACCTTTTATCAGCAAATTATAATAGAATAGATTTATTTTATGCAAGCATTGCTATTTTTGTAAAACCAAAAACAAAGAACATGTCAAACAGAAACTGGACAAGTATCAAGTCCTACACAGATATTAAATTCGAGATCTTCGACGGGATCGCAAAAATTACCATTAACCGCCCCAAAGTGTATAACGCTTTCCGTCCGGAAACAAACATGGAAATGCTGGATGCATTGGAAATTTGCCGTGAAAGACAGGATATCGGAGTGGTTGTTTTAACCGGGGAAGGCGACAAAGCATTTTGTTCGGGAGGTGATCAGAATGTGAAAGGAGTTGGAGGATACATTTCTGAAAACGGTGTTCCGCGTTTGAATGTACTGGATGTTCATAAAGCTATCCGTGCTTTGCCTAAGCCGGTAATTGCGATGGTAAACGGATACGCAATCGGTGGCGGACACGTACTTCACGTAGTTTGTGACCTGACAATCGCTTCGGACAATGCACGTTTCGGGCAAACAGGTCCGAAAGTAGGAAGCTTTGATGCCGGTTTCGGTTCATCTTTCCTGGCAAGTCACGTAGGACAGAAGAAAGCTCGTGAGATTTGGTTCCTGTGCGAACAATATACGGCAGACGAAGCAGAGAAAATGGGAATGGTAAACAAAGTAGTTCCATTGAAAGATCTGGAAGATACAACCGTACAATGGTGCCAGACAATCATGAAGCGTTCACCTTTGGCAGTTCGTATGATCAAACGTGGTTTGAATGCGGAATTGGACGGGCAAAGAGGTTTGATGGAATTCGCCGGAGATGCTACCCTGATGTATTACCTGATGGAAGAAGCTCAGGAAGGAAAACGCGCATTTTTGGAAAAGAGAGAGCCGAATTTCCAGCAATTTCCTAAGTTTCCATAAAGTTCAATGGTTCAAAAAGTTCAAAGGGTTCAAAATTGAACTTTTAAACTTTTGAACCTTTTTAAACCAAATTTAGCATGGCATTATTGGATATCGAAGCTGATTTTCAGCGCATTTTTGGATTTAGTTTGGCAGAAGGAAAACAATGGCTGGTAAAATCGGGAACCAACCTGATTTTTGCCGTGATCATTTTGCTCGTCGGTTTCTGGATCGCTAAATGGATCGGGCGTTTGGTCGTTAAGATCCTGACGCGTGGAAAAGTGGACGCAGGACTGATAACCTTTTTATCGAGTTTAGCCACCATCATGCTGAAAATCCTGGTAATTGTTACGGCAATTACACAATTGGGTATCGAAATGACTTCATTTGTGGCCATTTTAGGTGCTGCAGGTTTGGCAATCGGTATGGCGTTCTCCGGAACACTTTCCAATTTTGCGGGAGGAATCATGATCTTGCTTTTTAAGCCGTTCAAAGTGGGAGATACGATATTGACTCAAGGCTTACAGGGAACGGTGAAGGAAATTCAGATTTTCTATACCTATCTGCATACATCCGACAATAAAGTAATTGTGCTTCCGAATGGTCCGATTGCAAACGGAGCGCTTACCAATTTCACGAAAGCAAATGTACGCAGGGTAGATTGGTCGATACCGATTTCTTATGGAGACGACTTTGTAAAAGCACATCAATTAATCCTGAAATACTTGTCGGAAGATAAAAAAGTGAAGAAAGATCCTGCACCTTTTGTTGCTTTGGGCGAATTGGGGGCATCCGTAATGATTACTGTTCGTGCCTGGGCTAAGACAAACGAATATTGGGATGTTTACTACGAACTGAACAGAAGGATTTACGAAGAGTTCGGGAAAGAAGGCCTGAACCTGACTTCACCGCAGGAGCACATTGTACAAATGCAACAACCGAAGGGATGACAGATCTGAAACAACATCCGATTATTCAGCAGTATATTATCTGGAATCGCTTCGGTGATCTGCTGGGAATGGATTTCAAAGTGGAAGAAAAAGGCCGCGTAAGCTATAAAATGATCGTGAAAGACATTCATTTGGCAACGCCTTTTGCTGCGCACGGAGGATCGGTTGCAGCTTTAATTGATGCTGCTCTGGGAGTTGCTTGTCTGACGGAAGTTTGTGAAGACTTGAAAGTCGTTTCTACCGTAAACCTGACGATTTCTTATTTGATCCCGGCACTCAGGGATGACGAATTGACCGCTGATGCACAGGTCGTTAAATCCGGGAAGCGTATTTTGTTTGTGGAAGGAAAAGTGAGGAACCAAAAAGGAGAATTGGTGGCCACCGCCTCAGCTACGATGAATGCATATCCTGTTTCAAAGATCAGCGAGAAAGTATTTTGATAATTATCAATTATAAATTCTTTAATTATCAAGTGTTTTCCTTGATAATTAATAATTGATTCATTGATAATTTCCCCTGGTTTTCGACCAAAGCGTAACAGTCTCCACCGCCTCTTTCACATCGTGTACGCGAAGAATATTCGCTCCCTTATCCAACGCAATCGTATTCAATACACTCGTCCCGTTCAGGGAATCTGCGGCATCAATCTCCAATGTTTTATAGATCATCGATTTTCGGGAAATTCCAACCAATAGCGGACAGTCAAACAATTGAAAAGCTTCCAGGTAAGCAAACAATTCCAGGTTTTGCACGCTGTTTTTGGCAAATCCGAACCCAGGATCGATTACAATATCCTTTAAACCGGCAGCCCTTGCTTTTTCCAGCTGACTTCCCAATTCAACGATCACTTCTTTCAGAAGATTGTCATAGGTATTCAGTTGAGCCATCGTTTGAGGAGTTCCGCGCATGTGCATCAATACATACGGAACCTGATGTGCAGCAGTGATCGAAAAAATCTCCGGGTTGACCAGTCCGCCGCTGATATCGTTGATCAGGTGAACACCTTGTTCCAGCACATAAGAAGCTACTCCCGACTGAAAAGTATCAACACTGATTTTGATACCCGGATAGGTTTCCAGGGAATAGGAAACGGCGAATTTTATCCGTTCAATCTCTTCGGATTCTGAAATATGCGTTGCACCCGGACGACTCGAGTAACCTCCTATATCTAACCATGTTGCGCCGTTCTGCACATGCAGATCGATTAGTTTTTGCTGTTTTTCAATCGTGGAATTCCTGCTGTCCGAATAAAAAGAATCGGGTGTGCAATTGACAATTCCCATGACCTGAGGTGCCGAAATAGTGAATAACTTACCGCGGATGTTTAACCCCCGTTCTCGCGAAAAATTTGTATTTTCAGACCTTAAAAATTCCATACTGACATAGATGATACAAACATCGGAACAATATCAACACATCGTACAGGGTTGTAGAGAAATTTTCCTTAAAAAAACCATAGATTACGGAACTTCCTGGCGCATTGCACGGGCAAGCAGTTTAACCGATCAGATCTTCATAAAAGCAAACCGCATCCGCACAATCCAGGAAACCGGCGAGAACAAAGTAGGGGAAAGTATCGAAGGGGAATTCGGGGCAATGGTGAATTATTGCATCATGGCCATCGCTCAATCCCGTTCTTCCGATAATATGGGATTGGAATTGACTGCTCAGCAGGCGGAAATGTTGTACGATCAGGTTGCGCAGGAAGCTTTTGAACTGATGGAAAAAAAGAACCACGATTACGGGGAAGCCTGGAGAGATATGCGCGTGAGTTCACTCACCGATATGATTTTGATGAAGTTGTTACGGATTAAGCAGATTGAGGATAACGGAGGGAAAACGATTGCATCTGAAGGAATCGAATCGAATTACTTTGATATTCTGAACTATTCTATTTTTGCTTTAATACACCTCACACTTTAAAAACTATCGGTTTCTATGAAAACTACTCGAACCATTTCAGGGCATTCATTACCACTCAATGTTCTGTTTGTCATCTTAAACCTGGCAGGATTAACACTGACAACAATGGGCTTTCACGATCATTTCGAAGCTCAGAAATTATTACTCGTCAGTATCGGCCTGGTCTTAATGCTTTTTTCTGCGGTGGCGCTGATCTTTTTCAAAGGAAGATTGATGATAGCAACCGTTTCACGCGTAATTGTCGGAAGTTTATTCATCGTTTCGGGGTTAATCAAAGCCAATGACCCGCTCGGATTTTCATACAAACTCGAAGAATACTTTGAGGACGGAGCTTTGGCCTACCGGATCAAGGAGTTTTTCGGGGCTCCGGGTTTCTCCCTGGAATACTTCATCCAGCATGCATTGGCCCTTTCAGTGATCATTTGCATTGCGGAAATTGTGCTGGGAGTATTGGTGATCATTGGAGGTAAAATGCGTTTTGTAAGCTGGCTGCTGGTAATCATGATGCTCTTTTTTACATTCCTGACCTGGCACACGTCTACCTGCGATGCGAAAAAGAAATTTGTAGACCGCGATACTTATTCACTGGTTGATGCGAAAGAAGCGCAGCTTGCGGATACGAAAATCGAAGAAGCAAAAACAAATAAAGAAATTAAGATTATTTCCAAAACGCCTCAGGAAGTGGTAGTAGAGGAACTGAAAGCGCCACAGTGTGTAACGGATTGCGGGTGTTTCGGAGATGCGATGAAAGGTTCCGTTGGAAGATCGTTGACTCCGAAAGAATCGCTTTGGAAAGACATCGTATTGTTGTACCTGGCAATCTGGATTTTTGCGGCGCAGGGAATTATTAAGCCCAATAATGTGCGCCAGAACTGGATTTATGTGCCGATTTCCATGTTGCTGATCGCGGCATTATCCTGGGTGTTCGGGTGGTATTTCCCGATTGTCTTCTCGCTGATCGCAATCCTGGCAGCGTTGTGGATTTACCGCATCAGGAATAAACGGATCGGGAATCATTACAGTTCGGCACTCATCGTCACATTCCTGTGCGGGATTTTCATCTGGTATGTGTTGAAATACGATCCGTTGCGCGATTACAGGGCTTACGCGGTTGGCAATTACCTGCCGGACCTGACTAAAAACGGTGATCCGGGCAAATACCAGAGTTTACTGGTGTATAAAAACGTCAAAACCGGCGAAAAAAGAGAGTACGATGGTTCCAGCAAGGAATTCATGGATTCCAAAATATGGGAGAAAACCAAAGAATGGAAATACCTGGAAATGGTCAACAAGGAGATCATCCCGATGAGGCTTCCTTCCATCGATACGGCACAATTCAATCCTTCCAGAAGCATTCGGAACCTTTCCGAAGACGAACTTCAGTTGGAAGTGGTGAAGAAACAGCTTAAAAATACCAAAATTACCGGCCTGCGCCTGGAAGATAAGATCACGAAGGAAAAAACCGAAATCCCGGAAGTGGAATACAACGTAGAATCCTATCCGGTGGATACGTATACAATCCTGGATACGATTGAAGTGGAAAACCCGGAATTGACCGACGTAAGCATTCGTCAGTTCCTGTTCACGGCTCCGAAAGTGATCGTAGTTTTCTCCAAAAACCTGAAAGAATTTGACCTGAATCACCTGGGCGAGATCAAAGCGATTGCTGCGAAAGCTAAAAAAGCAAACGTTCCGTTCGTACTGGTTGTTGGTTCCGGAGATGAGGAAATAGCTGCCTTTAAAAAGAAACACCATTTAAACGTACCGGTATTTATCAATGACGGAATCGAATTGAAAGTGGTTTCAAGAGCTAATCCGGCACTGATGGTATTGAAACACGGACGTGTGAAAGGAAAATATACCGGTAATTCGTTGCCGACATTTAATTGGATTCAAAGTAATTTATTAGCAAAATAGCATGCGCTCAAAAATTGTAGCAGGAAACTGGAAAATGAATTTGTCTCAGCAAGAGGCGAAAGCATTGTGTAAAGAAGTGAACAACATGAATATCGGTTCGGAAATAGAAGTCTATATTTTTCCGCCGATGTTGTATGTGAGTGATTGCAAAGCAATTTCCACCCATGTGAAAGTAGGAGCGCAAAATGCCTATCCGAAAGATACGGGCGCTTTTACAGGCGAAGTAAGTATGTGGCAGTTGAAAGAAGCTGGAATTGAGGCGGTTTTGATCGGTCACTCCGAAAGAAGGGAATATTTCAACGAAGACAATGCGTTGCTAAAACAAAAGCTGGATGCGGCCTTGGCTCACGGGATCAAACCGTTTTTTTGCTGCGGAGAACCTTTGGAAATCCGTCAGAACGGGACATTCCTGGAATATGTCAAAAAGCAGCTGGTGGAAAGCGTCTTCCATCTTTCAGCGGAAGATTTCTCCAAAGTGGTATTGGCTTATGAGCCGATCTGGGCAATCGGCACCGGGCAAACGGCATCGACAGAACAGGCTGAAGAGATGCATGCGGCAATCAGATCGTGGATCGAAGAGCAGTATGGAAAAGAAATTGCAGAAAATTCATCCGTTTTATATGGTGGAAGTTGTAACCCGGGCAATGCTCAGGCGTTATTTGCATGCGAAAATGTAGATGGAGGATTGATCGGAGGAGCGTCTTTGAAAGCTGCTGATTTTTCTGTTTTAGTAGCTGAAGGAACATGGACTATTTTGAATTAACGGTAACAATTGAGCCAAGAGAGCCTTGGTCGGATATTTTAGTGGCCGAATTGGCCGAATGGGGATTCGAAAGTTTCGTGGAAACGGAAGGCGGTATCCAGGCTTACGCTCCTGTTCAAATTGGCGATGTTTCATCCATTTTGAAACAAACATGCATTCACGATAACAGCGAAATCAAAGTGGATTGGAAACTGGAAGAAATTCCGCACCAGAACTGGAACGCAACCTGGGAAGAATCCTTTGATCCCGTTTTGGTCGATTCGAGATTGGCAATTATTGCGCCTTTTCACGATGCGAATGACTTTCCGGACAGGGAATTAATTGTCATCCAGCCGCAAATGTCTTTCGGGACCGGACATCACCAAACTACGTACCTGATGTCACAATTCCTGCTTGATTTACACTCACTACCTGAACGCGTATTGGACATGGGAACGGGAACGGGAGTTTTGGCAATTTTAGCAGAGAAAAAAGGAGCGACCGATATTTTGGCTGTGGACATCGAATCCTGGTCGGTAGAAAACACCCTTGAAAATGCACAGCGCAACGGCTGCACGAAGATTCGCGGCTTGTTGGGAGATATCGATGCGATCACTGAAAAAGATTTTGGTGTGATCCTTGCTAACATCAACAAAAATGTATTGAAAAGACATTTGCCTGATTACGCAAAACTATGTTCCGATAACGGCTTACTTTATTTAAGCGGGTTCTTCACTTCCGATGTTCCGGAATTGGAAGATGCTGCGAAAAAAGCAGGATTCGAATTAGTAGAAGTAAGAGATAAAGAAACGTGGGCATCCATGAAACTTAAAAAAGTAGAACTATGAAAAAATGGGGATTCATTTTAATGGCACTGTTGTGGGCTGCAAATTCATTTGCTCAGACTTATCCTGAAGACAGAGAAAAATTTGTAAAAACAATCAGTTCATTAACCAGTGAGTATTTGGATAAGGAACAGAAAGACTTTTTGAAAGACGAGTTCTCTGTGACACTGCTTAAATCAACGGATTTTCCGGATAAGTACTTTTCGAAAATGGTTGCAACTGCCAACCTGATGGAAAGCAAACGATTGAAAGTATACCCGGAAATCTACAATTATGTATTTTCCGTTTATTCATTCGTTAAGAACAAACAGCCCGAATCCTCTTTTACCGCATGGCATAGTTCCGTAGATAAACTCCTGGACGCCAAGAATATCAATAAATTCAAAGATTTCATCGAGTTGTCCGCCGGGTTCTTCTCAAAAGGAATGCTGGCCAGTTCTTCCAATGAAGAATGGTATTTCTACGGAGGTTACGTATTCGAATTTACCGACAAACCGGTCATTAAGTTTACAAACGGACGCCTGGTTTGTGGATTCCCGAACAAAGGGGTGAAGAAAGGTGAGCCGCGTTTTCTGGATTCACTGGTGGTTTACAACACCTCGGGAACTTACGATCCGATCCTGAAAAAATGGATCGGGCAGGGAGGAAAAGTAAACTGGGTGAAAGTGGGGCTGAAAGACAGTGAAACTTTTGCAGAATTGGGAAATTACGATGCTTCCATGAAGTCGAATTTCCTGAAAGCGGATACCGTTTCCTTAACAAGTCCGTTTTTCCCGGGAAAAAAGGTAAAAGGAACACTGAATGAACGTGCATTCCGTATTATTCGTGAAGCAGACCGCAATTATCCGCAGTTTATCTCCTTCGAACGAAAATTGAGTATCAATAACGTACTTCCGGATATGGATTACGTAGGAGGATTTTCCCTGCAGGGCGCAAGCGTTATCGGTATTGGAAATGCCACCGAATTGGCACAGTTGACCATTAAACGGAACGGAAAAAAATTCCTGGTAGCAAAAACGCAATACATTGCTATTGAACCGGCTAAAATCGTTTCGAATGTCACACAAACCACTTTATATGTGGCTGAAAAAGATTCCATTACGCATCCGGGTGTCGGGTTCACGTATACGAAGGATTCAAATGTGGTGGAATTAACCCGCGGAAAATCAGGAGTTTTGCAGTCGCCGTTTACCGATTCTTACCATCAATTGGAATGGTACGTTCAAAAAGTAGTTTGGAAACGCACCGGAAATGACTTGTTGTTTACCTATGAATTCGGTACGAGCCAGGAACAACGTATTGCTCGCTTTGAGTCTATGAATTTCTACGACGGAAGATTGTATGACCGTTTGCAGGGAATGGAACAGGTCCATCCGCTTGCTTCGTTGTACAACTACTGTTACAAGTATGATGAATTCACCTTGACGGAAGGAAAAGCCGCAACGGCCCTGGGTAAAACGGTGGAGCAGGTAAAAACACAGTTGCTGGATCTGGCGTCTTACGGATTTATCAGTTACGATACGGAGAACAAAATTATCAAGGTAAACCAAAAAACGAAAGTATTTATTGAGTCCCGTGCAGGTAAGCGTGACTACGACAACCTGATCTTTGTTTCGGATATGCGTCCGAAGGCGAAAATTGCCCCGGAACAATTGAAAGACAATCCGGCACTGCAAAAAGTGGCGGCCCAGGATTCATTGCTGGCTATCCAGAGAAGAACCATGCCGAACTTCGGTTCCATGAACCTGGGAACGATGGAAATGGCGCTGGAAGCAGTAGACCGTGTAACGATTTCGGATGCGCAGGGATCATTTGTTTTGCCGGACAGAGCACAAGTGAAAATCAGCAAGAACAGAGACTTTAAGTTCACAGGATGGGCTTCTTCCGGGAAGTTTGAGATCCACACGCTGGAGGCAAATTATGCCTACGATGCAAACAAGATCAACCTGATCAGAACCGATAAGAGTTATTTCCGTGCAAAACCGCTTTCACAGGCAGACGGTAACAGATCCATTGCTTTAGGTTCTGCATTGAACGGAGTGGTGGGAGAGATCCTTGTGGATGATCCTTCAAACCGTTCGGGAATGAAAAAAGATCCTGCTTTCGGAAAATTCCCGATTTTGAAGTCAACGAAACCGTCGAAGGTTTACTACAATCAATACGATTTGTTTAAAGGAGCTTACGATTCTGCGCGTTTTTATTATACGTGTGCTCCATTTGAAATGGATAGTTTGGACAACTTCTCGGAAAAATCATTCCGTTTGAAAGGAGAATTGGTTTCTGCAGGTATTTTCCCGGTAATCAAAGAAGATTTGAAAATTATGCCGGATTATTCCCTTGGATTCAGTACCATAGCACCGCCGGAAGGACATGTTTTCTATGGTACAAAAGCGATGTACAAGAATAAGATCGTTTTGTCCAACAACGGATTGCAGGGAGCGGGAGTGATCAACTTCATTCAGTCGATTTCCGATTCGAAAGCATTTACCTTCCTGCCGGATTCTACGCTTGGATACGCCAAGTTTGAGAATAAACCCGTAGAAGCAGGAGTGCAATTCCCAGATGTAAAATCGCCGGATGCATTCATTACATACCTTCCGAGACAAAACGTTCTGAAAGCTTCTTCCACGCAGGAGAACGAATTGACCTTCTTTAACGGGGAAGCGAAAATGAAAGGAACTGCTATTGTTCAACCGACCGGAATGACCGGATTCGGAATTATGTCCATGCAAAAAGCAAACCTGGGATCCGATCATTTCAAATTTAAACGCTATGACATCGATTCCGATACCTCGGTCTTTAATCTGAAGAATCCGTATCCGGAAGAAGGAGAGAGTCCGTTGGCATTCTCATCCAATAATGTCAATGCACACATATCATTCAAAGACCGCAAAGGAGATTTCAAATCAAATGACGGGGAAGAGCTGAAAATTTTCCCTGTAATCAAGTACGCTGCAAAAGTGGATATTTTCACCTGGCTGATGGATCAGGACGAAATGGAATTGTCTAAAAAAGGAGGAGGTAACAGTTCCGGGGATATCAACATCAATACCGATCTGAACCTGGCTCAGCCAAATATGTTCTCCATTCACCCGGACCAGGATTCCCTGCAGTTTGCTGCTCCGAAAGTGAAATTCTCCATGAAGAAAAAAGTGCTTTACTGTTCCAATACAACCTTTATTGATGTAGCGGATGCACGTATTTACCCGGATAGCGCGAAAGTGACCATTCACAAGAATGCAGTGATGGACCCGTTATTGAATTCGAAGATCGTAGCGAACTACGTAACGAAATACCACACATTCCTGAATGCGAACACGACCATTTCTGCCAGAAGAAAATATACTTCCGAAGGAGATTATCCGTACTACGATGCGGATTCGGTAAAAACATTGATCCACATGGATAAGATCGGGGTCGATTCGACTTCACAAACGGTAGCAACAGGAACCGTGAAAAGCGAAGACGGCTTCAAGTTGAATAAGTATTTCGATTACTACGGTCCGATGAAAATCAGAGCGGCGAATCCGTTGATCAGCTTTAGCGGTGCAACGCGAATCAATCACAATTGTGAGAAGTTTGCGAAGAGTTGGATGTCATTCTCGGCAGAAATTGATCCGAAGAATATCCAGATCCCGGTTACACCGAATATGAAAACACTGGATGGACAAGCTATTGCAGCAGGTATTGTCTGGAGAGATTCGCGTCAGAAAGATTCGATCCGTTTGTATCCGACTTTCCTTTCTTCCCTGGAAGACCCGAACGACCCGATTTTCATCACGGCAACTGGGGTGTTACAATACGATTTCTCTTCGAAGGAATTCCAGATCGGGCCCAAAGAAAAATTGTTGAACCGCAACGAGCCCGGGAACTTCATTTCATTGCATACAGAAAGCTGCGCTATGAACGGAGAAGGAAAAATCAACATGGGAATGGATTACGGAGATATTACAGTTGACGCAATCGGAAATGTTTCCTACAATCAGCAAACGGGTCAGACGGATGTCAACGCAACGATCAAACTCAATCTTCCGATGGATAAAGGCCCGTGGGAAAGTGCCGGACAGCGTATTGTGGATTACGAAGGATCTAAACCTTTGTCTTTTGAAACAACAAATATCGAACAGGCTTTGCTGATGTGGAGCGACCGCAAAACGGCAGATAAGATCAAGTCGGATTACACCCTTTCCGAAGACAAAAAAGTAAAACGCTTACCGGAAGAAATGGAGAAATCGATTGTGATTACAGGTATTCGTCTGAAAAACATCCCGATGAGCAAAGATATCCGCGGATTGATGTCGAGCCTGGAAGGAGCAGCGATCGTGAATATTTACGGAAAACCGGTCATGAGACAGGTAGTGTTCCGCGGCGCGTTCGAACAGATCTATTCTCAGAACGGCGACCATTTCGCGATGATGATGCAGGTTCCGGGCGGACCGGATTACTTATTCGATTACTCCATGCTGAAACGCGACGGAACATTGAATATCATTACAAGTGACTCGGAATTAGCGAATGCAATTAACGGGATCAAGGAAGATAAACGTAAAACAAAAGGATTCTTGTATCAAATCTCAACGAATAGCGTGTATTTAGGCAAACTAAATGCTATTTTTGAATAATGAACTGGACTGATTTTTTATGGGCTATACCTGCATATTTTTTAGGATCGATACCAACAGCAGTTTGGGTAGGTCGTGCAAAATATAATTTAGATGTACGGGAGCACGGAAGTAAGAATGCGGGAGCAACGAATACGTTCCGGGTACTGGGAAAAAAAGCAGGTAGAGTTGTTCTTACAATAGATATTTTAAAAGGAATGCTGGCGGTACTGTTACCATACTTTGTACTGCCGCTTCCTTTTTCTTCGGCACATTTAACACACATTCAACTGGTGGCTTCCTTCATGGCGGTTTTGGGACACGTTTTTCCCATTTTTGCCGGGTTCAAGGGAGGAAAGGGCGTTGCCACTTCTCTGGGAGTGATCGTGGGGCTGCAACCGGCTGCTGCTGCAATTTGCCTGGTTGTTTTCCTGGTAGTCTTTATTACATCTCATTATGTTTCCCTGGGATCCATCAGCGCAGCGATTGTGTTTTCAGGTTGTTTGTGGTTATTTCCCATAAATACGTACGCTTTACCTATCTTTGGGTCATTGTTGGCGTTCATTGTCATTTTTGCCCATCGTAAAAATATCTCCCGGTTATTGAATGGAACAGAAAGTAAAATGAACCTTTTTAAGAAATAAGCGTATTGCCTCTAAAACAAGAAGTTGAGCTTGAAGTCATTTAAACGTGTAAATGGTTGGTTACTACTATTACTGTTGGTCCTAACAGCTCACTATTCTTTTGCCCAGGAAACCGAAGCCGATTTAAAGCTAAAAGCCGATAAACTCTTCGATGCAGAACAATTTGTGGAAGCAACTCCGCAATTTTTGCACCTCATTGCACTCAACCCTAGATCACCGGAATATAACTACAAATACGGAACTTGCCTCTTGTTCAATTCCTATAAAAAACAGGACGCATTCAAGTACCTGAACTTCAGTATTACGGACCCGAATATTGCGCCGGAAGCTTATTTCTACCTGGGAAAAGCATTTCACCTGAATTTCCAGTTCAACGAAGCCATTAAGAATTACAATATCTACATTCAGAAGAGCGGAGGAAAGCCCAATCCGAATTTTGATATCAACCGGCAGATTGAAATGTGTCAGAACGGGAAGAAATTGCTGACAACTATTACCGATTTGGTGGTTCTGGAAAAAAAAGAGATCGAATATGCTTCTTTCTTCCGCCTGTACAACCTGAAAGATATCGGTGGAGTGATGCTCATTACGGCAGAATACCAGTCGAAGATCGATAAAAAGCGAAACCACACGCCGCTGATCCATTTTCCGGATAAAGCCCAGACAATTTATTATTCTTCTTACGGGGATTCGGAAAAAGGAAGCAAGGATATTTATTGCCGGAAACGCCTTCCCGATGGAAAATGGGGTTTGCCAGCTTTGGTTTCCGGAAGCGTAAACACCGCTTTTGACGAAGATTTTCCTTACCTGAGCCCGAACGGGGAATACTTGTATTTCTGTTCCAAAGGCCACAATTCCATGGGAGGATTCGATGTTTTCCGTTCAAAATTTGATCCTGAAAATAATTCCTTCGGTCCGCCGGAGAATATGGATTTTGCCATTTCTTCGCCGGATAATGATTTGTTTTACGTGGTGGATTCCCTGGAAAAGAATGCCTATTTTGCCTCTTCGCGCCAAAGCCAGAACGGGAAAATCCATGTCTACAAAGTGCGCGTGGACCGTGTGCCGCTGCAATTGGCAATTATCAAAGGAGAATTTGCCTCGACCCTGAACCCGGAAAATAAAAAGATCAGTATTAAAATCACGGATTTCGCTTCCGGGAATGAGATCGGTGTCTTTAAATCCAATGACAAAGGAAGTTACCTGATCACGCTGCCCAAAGGTGGAAAGTATACGTACGAAATGACGGTCGACGGAACAACGGATGTCTACAAAGCTCAGGTCACTATTCCTTTCCTGAAAGAATTCAAACCGCTGAAACAAAAAATCCAGGAAGAATCAACCGGAACGGACGGGAGAGTGGTCCGTGTTGTCGATCAGTTCAACGAATATGTGGAAGATGCAGCCGGAATTTTGGCGGAAGTAATCCGGACAAGAGCAGAATTGAATGTCAATTCGGGAAATTTCGATATCAACGCACTCGATGCCCAGAAGGAAAACAAAAAAGTATTGGCCGATATCGGTTTGGAAGGTGCATCGAACCAGGAAATCATTTCGAAATTTGAGGCCATCCAGCAAAAGCAGGAACAGAAAGTAGACGGATTGACGCGTTTGGAAACCGGTTCGCTGGTTGCCATTGTAGAGAAAGCCGAACAGGTGGAAGCCTTACAGGCTGAAGTGAAAAAGGACGTGGCCAAAGCCAATAATGCCGCCTCCAAGGAAGTAAAGAACGATATTCTCCTGGCGGCAAACGATAAAGTAGCGAAGATCATCGAATTAAAAGAAGAAATCCAGCGCATCGACGCATTTGCAGACAGCGTTTCCAAATTAATACCTAAAGAACAGGAAAAGCTCAAAGCGATTACCGACCTGAAAGAAACGGTGAGTAAATCCGTGGTGGAAGAGAAATACGACCAATTGAAAGAAGCGGTTATTGCAAAAGCGGATGTGGTGAAAAGTATTGAGGGCGAAAAAGAATCGCACCCGGTGGATCATTTGCTGGCGCAAAACGAAGAGCTCGGAAAACAGTTGGGACAGCTGAAAAAGCAGTTGAATTCCTACCAGCAAAGTGAGGCACAGCTGGATAAGGAAATTGCAGCACTCAAAACGGAATTGGCCGCTGCGAAAGCAAAAGACCAGCCGGCTGTTCAATCAAAAATTGATTCCAAAGAGTCTGAAAAACAATTGGTTTCCGAAGAAGTGAAGCGCCTGGACAACAAAATGGCAGAAATTCAGAAAAAGGAACTCGGGAATACGAAGCAGATTACTTTTATTAATAACCTGCAGCATACCAACGATAATAAAACAGCCACAAAAGCAGAGGCTGATGCGAAATTGGAGGTGATTAACACCAACAATGTGCGTGCTTTGGAAGCCTACGTAAAGGAGCAGCTGAAATCGATCGATACGACCCAAATTACTGCAAGAACCAATGATGTATTGGCCCAGGAATCCAAAACACGCGTAGAAGGATTTGAAAAAGATTATGCGGTTTCCCAGGATGCGGTGGACAAGCAGACGGATTTGACCCACGAAGAAAAAGTGGCGCTGAAGGTGAAGAACAACGAGCAGCTGGATAAAAAATTGACGCAGGAACTGGCAAAAATCGATGAAGGTTTGGCGAAGAATCCGGGAGATACGAAGTTGACCGAGCAGCGAAAAGAAGTTGTAGCAATGAAGGATAAAAATGCGAAGAACCGGGAAACCATTCTTTCCGAATCTCAGCTTCCGGTAAACACCACCACTACGGCAGAAAAAGAATTGGCTGCTTTGATGCCGAATTACGATACGGAGTTAAAGAATGCCGGGAATAATTCGAATGCGGAAGAACGCCTGGCAGATCAGAATAAAGTAGATGAAGCCTTGCTGGAGCAGGTAGATAAAGAATTGGATAAAGTCTACGAATCCCTGACAAAAGATCCGTTGAACCAAAAACTGCAGGACAAAAAAGAGGCTTTAACCAAGCTGAAAAAAGACAAGGAAGCAGTGGTGAAAGAGCGCCAGGACAAGCTGGATGAGATTGAAGCGGGCAAGAACGAACAAGTTGCTGCGGTAACGATCGAAAAAGAATTGGCCCAGGTTGCCCCGGATTACGAAGCTGAAAAGAAAGCAATCGGTGATAAGAATGGTTTGGGCGAATTGAAAGCCCTGAATCAATTGGAAACAAAAACCATTGAGTCCATTGATAAGGAATTGACAGCATTAAATCTGAAGACAGATGCGGTCAGCAACAAGCGCAAAGAAGTTCTGAAAGAGTTGAAAGACCAGTTCGAAGAGAACATTATTTCCCGCAACGAAGAAATTAAAACCTTAAGTACAACCGCAATCGTGGAGCCGAAGAATACGGAAAAAGACCTGGTGAAAGAAATCAGCCCGGTCTATGAAGAGAATCTGGCAAAAATCGAGTCCGGAACTGCTTCTCCATCAGAAAAAACAAAAGCGGTCATCGACGAGGAAGTGAAGTTACTTGCAGTGATTAAAGATCAGCAGGACAAGACGAAAAAGATCGTGGCAAAAAATCCGGCTGATTCAGCGGCTATCAACAAACTAATCGATCTGAACCAACTGGAAGCGGTTCACGAAGCAAAGCTGGATGAACAGAAACAAACTGCGGTTTCCCAGGTAAAAGCAAAATTGAAAGACGAGCAGGTTCGCCAGGAAGTCATGCCGGAATACCAGGTTTTGAGTGCGGATGAAATCCAGAATTTGAGTAAGGAAGAAGCCGTTCGAAAATTAGAGGAAGAGCAGAAACTACAGGTTGCGATCGAAAAACAGATCCAGTCAAATACAAAAGCCCTGGAAAAAGAGTTCTCGGCAGAGAAAATTGCCGAAAACCAGGTTTTGACGGAACTTTTGCAGCAATCCAGAGAAACGGAAGAGGAGTTGAAAGCTTCCGCGAATAAAACACCGGTTACAGATACGAATCCTGCATCAGATGTAGCAAGTTTGGAAACTGTATTGGGAAGTGAATACAACTTCGTCATGGCACAAAAGCCTGCAACAAAGGAAGAAGCTGCTAAACAGCTGCAACTTTTGGAGGAAACGGCTAAAACGATCACTTCGAAAATTACCGAAGAAAAACGTGCAGTGAACCCGGATGCGAAGAAGATCGAAAGACTGGAAAGCCAACTGGAGGTCATCAATACCCGTAAAGGAATGGTGGAAGCGGAAACTCCAACTGTAGTTACCAACCCGGCTACGGAAGTGGTGAGCCTGGAGAAAGCGTTGGGCGACGATTACAAGTTTGCGATGACGCAAAAGCCGGCTACAAAGGAAGAAGCGGCGAAACAATTACAAATCCTGGAGGAAGCTTCCAAAACGATCCGGACGAAAATTGCAGAAGAAAAAAGTGCGGCCATCCCGGACACACGCAAGATCGGAATACTGGAAAATCAGTTGGAAGTGCTTCAGAATCGCAAAGCGGCTGTGGAAGCAGAAACACCGGTTTCCGAAGTAGCTGGTTTGGAGCAAGTATTGGGAAGCGAGTACAATTTCGCAATGACCCAAAAACCAGGTAGCAAAGAAGAAGCGGCGAAACAATTGCAAATTCTGAACGAACTGTCGGAAAGCATCGAATCGAAAATAGACGAGGAAAAACGTTCCGAATCCCCAGATGCGAAAAAGATCGAATTGTTGGAGCAGCAACTGGAGGAAATCCGCAAGCGAAAAGGGGTGATTGAGGTGGAAACACCGGTTGCGGTGAAAACCACAGTTTCCGGAAATCCGCAGGCCGATCTGGCAAAACTGAAGGAAGAAGAAACACAGTTGAAGGGACAGCTCGGAACAGCAACTTCAGCCAAAGAAAAAACGGAAATCGCCAATAAATTAGCTGTCAATAAAGAAGCACAGCAGAAAGCGGAAACAGCTATCCAGGAAAAAACGGTTCTGGCTTTGGGAAATACCGCCGCAGAGAAAAAACAGACCCTGGAAGCTGTATCGACTTCCGATCCGGTGAAAAATGCAGTACTTGAACGCGTTTCCACAGGAACTCATTCGTCCGATCCTGTACTGGAAAAAACAAGTCAGGCAACCTTGTTGGATGCGGCAACCGAATACCTGAACAGTCAAAAGATTTTCGAAGAAAGCAAACAAACTGTTCAAACGGAAACGGCTTTAAAAGAACAGAAAAGACGTTTTTCCATTGAGATCGGTGACATTGAAAGCGAGTTGAAAAAGGCAACAACCGACCCGAAGCAGGCAGAAGATTTAAAAAGACAGGAGCAGGCATTTGTAAACGCTGTCGCGAAGATCGATGAGCAGTTAAATGCGCTGAATGCTGAAAAGACTTATGATTTGATCAATGATCCTGCTTTGACAAAATCAGTTTCAATCGAAGAAGAGCAGGCCATTGCTTCCAGTAAAGACTATCCGAAATTGCGCGGACAGCAACAGGAAATCAATCGTTTGAAGGAATCGGCAAACCAGCTGAAAACGAAATTGGAAGAGAAACGCAAGGAATACGTTGCAACGAAAGATCCGGCGGAGCGTGCAGAACTGCAAACGCAGATTCAGCAGCTGTCTAATGAATTGACAGCCAAGAGCGAACAGATAACGGAGAAGGAGAATAGCTTGAATACGGCTTTGAATACGGTGGAAGGCGACAAGCAAGCCTGGAAAAACGTATTGACCCGGGAAGTACAGCCTAAATCAAGCGTTTCCACAACCATTGCCGATGTATTGGCACCGGAAGTAGGGAACGGATTTGAGATAAAACGCGAGCCGGAAGTGGCTCCGGCAGTCATTAAGAAAGCCATTCCGGTAGGAGTGAAGGCACCGACAGGTTTGGTTTACCGCGTTCAGGTAGGAGCATTTGCCAAGCCGATCCCGGAAGCTTTGTTTAAGGAATTCAGCCCGGTAACGGGTGAAAAGCTGGACAACGGAATTACACGTTATCTGGCGGGTTATTTCGGGAACCGTCAGAAAGTACTGGATGCACAGCAGGATATCCGCAACCTGGGTTACAA
Organism: Fluviicola sp.; assembly: GCF_039596395.1. Taxonomy (NCBI): domain Bacteria; kingdom Pseudomonadati; phylum Bacteroidota; class Flavobacteriia; order Flavobacteriales; family Crocinitomicaceae; genus Fluviicola; species Fluviicola sp. The sequence continues at coordinate 1,893,368 of NZ_JBCNJT010000001.1, read as the reverse complement.
AGATGCGTTCGTGGTTGCTTATTGCGACGGAAAACGGATTTCCCTGGCAGAAGCGCGCCAATTGGAAGAGCAGGGCTTGTGTAAGCCGATGCGCCAGGATTCGATTGTGATGGAAGTCATTCAAAACACCATTGCACAGCTTCCGGCGGATACTATTGCGAAATACAAAGCTGAACCGAAAGTGAGCGATTACAACAAAGCTCCGGGAGCAGTAGTTGCCATTGCCAGTGAGGAAATCAAAGGATTGTTCTACACGGTCCAGGTCGGTGTTTACAACCGTCCGGCAACAAAAGAGCAGCTGCACGATATCAATCCGTTGGTGACACGCCGTTTGGAAAACGGGCAGATCCGTTATTCCACGGGAACTTTCCGTTCGGTAGACGAAGCACGCCCGAAGAAAGGGGAAGCAGTCGAGAAAGGTGTTTCGGATGCGTTTATTACGGCTTATTTCAACGGAGAACGCATTTCCCTGCAGGAAGCGAAGAACTTGCTGGCAGAGCGCGGAGAAGGAATTCTGTTCAAAGAACAGGAACTTCCGAAAGTACCCGAAACTCCGGTGAATGACCAACTGGCCAAAGAATATGCGAAAGAAAACCCGGTGATCGAAAAACCGGTATTGAACCAATATACGTTGGTTTCGAAAGAAATTTATTCCGAATACCCGCGCAAAATTATGAACCAATTGCGCGTACAGGGAGATTTCTACTTCGATCAAACCGATTTACGCATCAAAACACCTGCAAGTACAGAATTACCGCGTTTGGTAAACAATACGGTGGTGTTTGATACACTGGTACAAATCCCCGGAAAACAAACCGAACTGAATGAACCAAATAAAAAGTTAGTTGTAGGAGTATGGGACTATAAAGAAATTCCCGGTTCCTGGGCAAACTGGTTACTGCGACTGACACTTCCTTACGAAGTAAAAACAAACGCTTCCACGATCGAGATTTCGATGAGCGTCAGTGGCGAAGCACAACGGAAAGAAGTCGAAGGGCTTTTTACCACGCACGGAGCCCGGTTAAAAACAGAATGAAAATGAGTCAGCCGCGGCTGAGGGAATGAAGAACCAATCCTCATTCTGAATCTATTTCTCATTCTGTAAAGAAAGTACTAACTTTGTAAAACAAACAGAATAGATGCAAACGCTTGAACAAAACGAAACAGAGGTCCTGGAATTATTGACAGAACAAAAGGACCTGGTAGTATACAACGATGATTTCAATACATTTGATCACGTGATCGAATCATTGATCAAAGTATGCAAACACGAGGTTGAACAGGCAGTACAATGTACCTACATTGTCCATTTCAATGGCAAATGTCAGGTAAAACGCGGGGATTATGAAAAATTAGAACCGATGTGTACTGCGCTGTTAGAAAGAGGAATAACAGCTGAAATCCAATAGGAATTTAGATTAACAAGAAAAAAAGCGCAAAGATTGCTTGCAAAAACAAAAAAAGCACCTATCTTTGCACCCGTCTAAAGACAAGGCCTCGTAGCTCAATTGAATAGAGCATCAGATTACGGCTCTGAAGGTTTCAGGTTTGACTCCTGACGAGGTCACCACTAAAGTAGAAAAAGGCATTCCTTCGGGGATGCCTTTTGCACTTTGTGGTGACCCTGTAGCGACTGACGAAGAAAGTCTGCTATCAGGAGTCAATATAGAAATCATACTTCGGTAGTTCGCTTTTTCTTTTTGCCCTCTTCGCTAACACGAGTTTTGCGTAAGGTGGGCTTACGTGTAACTTGAAACATAGTGCGACTAAAACTTAGTAATAAATTGAAACTTTGTGCTCTGAAACTCACCCGAACGCAGGGCCTGAAATCCATTATAGAACATCAACGAGAGTGAAACGAAACACAAAGAAAATATTATACGGCTCAATATTGTTAATTGCCCTAGGATGGTCAGTTAATTATTTTTTTAATTATTCAATAGAAGAATCAGAATTAACAGAAATATCAGGATATCTGCGTAGAGAACCGAAATTTGATAGAGGAAAAGGTGGGTGTTATATGGAGCTTGATTTGGATTCAGACCAATATAGATATCAAACTGATGACTTAAGTTATGATGCTTTAGCTACAGATGATGTTAAATCTGAATTAAAGACAGGTAGCCAAATCCAAATTCTAGTATCGAAAAATATTGGATTTGAAGAAATGATGAATTTGTTCGTAGGAATTAAGAGGATATATGGATTAAAATCTAATAAAAAAACATTTCTAAAATTGGATGATTATAACAAGGGAAAAGAAGATACAAGATATTCTCCTTTATTTGTTTGGCTCATTTTTGCTGGGTTATTCATCTACAATTTTTTGATAAAAAAAGATGTTCTATAACACCAAATAATTAAGAGCGCGAAAAGTATTAATTTGTTATGCCTCCTTGCCTATTTGGAAAGCATTGGCTAATAATATCCCGGACACACATCAATCGATTGCTTCAAGTTGCAATACCCGTTCCAAACCCTCCCTCAAAAGTGTGACGTTCCCAGCAAAGTCACAGAGCTAAAACTTAAGGCAACGTTTTAACATGCTCTCTGTGTTTGACTCCCCAATGACTTAAGGACATAATAACATCGTTTAATGTAAAACTATAATCCGTTAGTTCATATTCAATAACTTCAGTAAAATGTTCGGTGTTTACTTTTCGCTTTACAAAGCCATTCAGCTCCAACTCTTTTAATTCATTGGACAAAACTCTTGCTGAAATTCCGGTAACACTCCTCTGCAAATCATTGAACCGTTTAGTGCCATTAAATAAGGAAATGATAATTTTTAATTTCCATTTCCCGCCAATTGCATACAGCGAATCACCTACCGACCTGAGAATTGCCTGATAATATTCTTCACCCGGATTGCAATTTTCAATTTTATCATTCATTGTTCTGACTTTTAAAGCGTCCAAACAGCTAACCTTTTGTATAGCGCTAACTTTTAGTGATCAAATGTAAGGTATGTTTGCTCAACAAATAAAATAAAAGAATGAAATCTGTTATTTACAATCGCTATGGAAACGAGGACACGCTTGAAATAGCGGAATTGCCAATGCCAAGACCTCAAAATAAAGAATTAGTGATCCGGGTAAAAGCGATAAGCCTTAATCCCCGGGATACGAGTGCCAGAAACGGTGACTACAAATTATTTATGAACCGAAAGTTTCCAAAACAAACCGGTGCTGATTTTGCAGGTATCGTAACAACCGTTGGCAAAGACATCAAAAATTTCAAAGTCGGGGATGAAGTTTTTGGATATGAACCTTCATTGAACAAAGGAACAGCTTCGGAGTACATAACCATAGCTGAAAGTTTCATTGCTCATAAACCGAAAATAGTAAGCTTTGAAGAAGCATCCGTTCTGGGTTGTGTGTATTTATGTGCATTACAATCAATCAGGGACAAATGCCAAATCAAACCAGGCGACAAGGTAGCAGTATTCGGTGCTTCCGGCGGTGTTGGAACAGCGGCAATTCAACTGGCAAAATATTACGGGGCGGAAGTAACTGCAGTAGCCCGTTCTTCCAGCGAAGAATTCTGCAAAGAACAGGGTGCTGACTATTTCATTTCATATGACAAAAACGACATTTTTGCATCGGAGAAAAAATACGATGTTTTTTTTCAGGTATTTGGAAAGAACAACGCCTACTATTCTAAGGCAAAGAAAATTTTACAGCCTGATGGCATTTTTATTTGTCTGATACCCTTACCTAAATACATTTTAAAAATGCTTTTTGCAAGGCCTGCTTTCAAATTTACTTTGGTAAAGTCGAAGAGTGAAGACCTGGCTTTTATTTCGAAACTTGCCGACCAAAAGGTGATCAAACCGATCATTTCTAAAAACTACGATTTGCCGGATATAAAAGAAGCTCATAAAGCTCTGACAAATGGCAGTGTCAATGGTAAACTAGTCGTAAGCATCCAATGAACGTTCCTAATTTTCCAGCCTTTTCAGAATGAGTTTTCGTAAGCGTTCCTCATGATCATCAGCCCACTGACCCATTGCGGCAATTACAGGGATAACCGATTTTCCAAAATCCGTGAGGCTGTATTCCACTTTGGGAGGAACAACCGGATAAATAACTTTGGTAATCAATTCATGGTCTTCCAGTTCTTTCAACTGAATATTAAGCACACGCCTGGTTGCATCCGGAATTTTCCGTTGCAGTTCACTCGGGCGTTTATGCCCTTCATTGATAAACCACAATAAGCGGATTTTCCATTTTCCATAGAGTACTTCGCCAATCAGATCCAGCCCGCAATTCAGGTTCGGAATAATCTTTCTTTCATACATAAAACAAAGTTAAACCTATGTTCCAAATTGTGCAATAGGGGAAAAATTTATCCCTATATGAATCGTAATTCCGTACTTGTGAGCACCGTACATATGTCTCAACTTTGCCTGAAACAATTTAAAAGATGGAACAGACATTTAATTACGACAATGAATTATCAGACAAAATTGCTTTGGTAACAGGAGGAACAAAAGGAGCCGGAAGGGCTATTGCGGAAAGGCTGCTAAAAGCCGGTGCAACAGTGATTATTACCGCAAGAAACGCACCTGAGAAAGAAAACGATAAGCTGCACTTTATCGCTTCGGATTTAAGCACACCGGCAGGATCACAAAAAGTAGTCAGTGAAGTGCTGTCAACTTATGGAAGGCTGGATATCCTGGTGAACAACCTCGGATCTTCGGCAACACCGGCCGGTGGCTTCCAGGTATTGAGTGATGATGATTGGGAATCAACCCTGCAGGCAAATTTACTGGCTCCTGTTCGACTGGACAGAGGATTTTTACCACAAATGATTGAGCGGAAAAGTGGTGTGATTATTCACATTGCATCCATTCAGGGTAAATTGCCGTTGTACGATTCTACGTTGCCCTATGCAGCTGCCAAAGCCGGGCTGAGAAATTACAGCAAGAGTTTATCCAATGAAGTGACGCCGAAAGGTGTTCGCGTACTAACCGTTTCGCCGGGATGGATAAATACAACGGCATCGATAGCCTGGTTGGGCGAGATCGCAAGAAATGCGAACAGCACGGTGGAAGAAGCTCAGCAAGGTGTGATGGATGCATTGGGTGGAATACCTTACGGAAGACCTGTCGAACCGGAAGAAGTAGCTGAATTGGTAGGCTTTCTGGTTTCACCGAGAGCCGGGTATTTATCAGGAACTGAATTTGTAATCGATGGAGGCACAGTGCCAACCATTTAAGAATCATTAAAAAACAGAAATATGAAATCAAATATGCACGAACAGACGAACAATACACATTCTTTGAGTAATTTGCCGAAAGTAATTACCGATTTAATTATAGCACAAAACAATTTTGACAGTGTGGCCTATGCCAACTGTTTTGCTGAAACAGGAGTGATGTTGGATGAAGGTAAAACCCATACGGGGAGAATCGAAATCGAAAAATGTATAGATGAATCAAACAAGAAATACAAATCCGTGATGAAACCTCTTGAATATACCGAAAATGGAACTTCAGGCTTGCTGTCTGCAGAGTGTTCAGGTACATTTCCCGGAAGTCCGCTTGTATTGAAGTTTCATTTTGAGATTGTTGACGGACAAATTCAGCACTTAAACGTAACAGATTAATAGTTAAACAGCGAGTGGCTGATTTTAAAGCCACTCGCTGTTTTTAAATACTTACATGATGAGTTATTGTAACGCTATAGAAGCCATGCAACAGGGAGACAAAAAAGCATTGCACAAAAATTACCACGACCATTATTACGGTTTTCCGCTTCACGATGATCATGAATTATTCTGTCGCCTGGTAATGGAAATCAATCAGGCAGGTTTAAGTTGGGAAACCATTTTAAAAAAGGAAGCATCTTTTCGCAAAGCATACAGCAATTTCAACATTCGTGAGGTTGCTGCTTATACGGAAAGTGACCGCGAACGCCTCCTGGCTGATGCCGGAATCATCCGCAATAAACTAAAAATAAATGCAGCTATTGAAAATGCAAAAGTCATTTTAAAGTTGCAGGAGGAATTTGGTTCCTTTGAAAAGTGGCTGGAGCATCATCACCCCAAAACAAAAGAAGAATGGGTGAAGTTATTTAAAAAGACTTTCCGTTTCACAGGTGGTGAAATTGTCAATGAGTTTTTAATGAGTATCGGTTATTTGCGTGGAGCACATGCTGAAAATTGTCCGGTCCATCAGCAAATACTCGAAAAGAAACCCATGTGGGCAAACAAGTAACCATGAAAGAGGATGCTTTAACCGCATTGGACAACTATTACCAGAAGCAGGAACCGGCTATAAAAGAATGTTTGCTTGCCTTAAAATTCATCCTGCTTTCGATAGATGAGCAGGTAGTACATACCAGAAAATATCAAATCCCGTTTTTCCGTTACAAGGAATTTGAGCTTGGTTTCTTATGGGTTCACAAAAAGAAGATTGTTGTTGGATTCGTGGAGGATAAAAAGACAGTATCCTCCAAAGGTCGTGGAAAACACCAGGTAACAACGCTCGAAGTAAATCCTTCGGATGACATTCCTGTCGACAAAATCACGCAAGGGTTCAAACGATTAATTGAGAAATACGGGCACTAATTCAACAAAAGGTCATACGAGAGTCTGCACAAACACCGATTGATTTTCAATTAATTAAATATATTTAGAAAAAATAGTACTTATGAAAACAATCAAACTCATGTCATTCGTTGCAATGGCGCTATTTGCGTTTACCCTGAATGGGTGTTCGGATGAAAAAACAGATACTGCTACCGGCGAAAAGGGCGAGGCGTCTGAAGTAATGACTACCGAAATGTTCATCGAAGAAGCCAATAAAATGGGAGCAGAAGCCTTTGAAAAGAAATATCCAACCGATTCTGAAATTGAATTAAGCGGCGAGTCGCAATTTCCTGCTACCTGGGACGATAAAATTGCGGTGAAATTTGGTCCTGAAACAAATTATTTGCCGCTAACGGCAGAGTTTATGTTTACAGATAACGGCGGTTCGGCAGAAGCAACAAAAGAAAAAACCGGATTTGGTGAAACAGTGCATTTCAAAGGAAAATTAGGAGTTTCATTTTTTGATGAGAAAGGAAAGCTGAATAGCCTGACTATTTCAAATTGCAAGGTTTTGTAACTGTATAGGCAGGTACAGCAATCTAAAAACAAGGATAAAAGCATTATTCGGATTTCGGATAATGCTTTTTTATTGAAGGATTGTGGATATAAATGTATTGAATAGGAATATTTATTTGTTGTTTATCAATAAATTTTTTATGTTTATCCCATCGATTTAAACTATTTATTATGTCAAAAACAAACAACTTCGTCTTTTGGTCCTTGTATGTGGTGGCCTGGCTCATTTTTGTCGGCTTGTCTATTGAAGCAGGAGGCCTGCTTGTAAATTTCTTTTTTAGCCTCTACAAACCTGAATTTATTCATAATCTGTATCAAAAATTGGACTTAAGCGAGGTATATAAAGCCAGCAAAATGGTTTTTTTCAGCATTTATAGTTTTATTCTGATCATTTCCATTTTAAAAGCTTTTCTGTTTTACGTAGTTATCCGGCTAATGCACAAGATGGATTTGTCAAAACCGTTCAATACGTTTGTGGCGGGGCAAATTTCGCAAATCAGTTATTACACACTTTCCATTGGACTGTTAAGTTACATTGCCAGACAGTCGGTTAAAAATCTAATGCACCACAGTTTTGTTCCCGACAACTTAAACAAATTTTGGGTCGATAGTGAAGCCTTTATTTTAATGGGAGCTGTCATTTATATTATTGCTACTATTTTCAGGAAAGGGGTAGAGATCCAAAACGAAAATGATTTAACGGTTTAATCTATGGCAATCATTGTAAATTTAGATGTCATGATGGCAAAGCGCAAGATGTCACTGAATGAACTTTCCGAAAAAGTGGGGCTGACTTTATCGAATCTTTCCATATTAAAGACCGGAAAAGCGAAGGCAATTCGATTTAGTACATTGGAGGCAATTTGTAATGTATTGGATTGCCAGCCAGGCGACATCCTGGAATATGTTACGGATGAAAAAAATACTTCTGATTAACGATAAAATCAACGTATTTCGCTTATTTTCAGGTGAAAACGGAAATCAATCCACTTTCGGCTAAACCAAAAGTCGTTTCGGCTAAATCTGCTTTTTGAAACCGTTGCAACTTTGCTCTAACAAAAACAGGTAAATACAAAACACTATGAAAAATTGGACGGCAGCTGATATTCCTCAAAGAAATGAGGGTTTAGCAGTAATTACAGGTAGCACGGAAGGAGTAGGGTATGAAGATGCGCTGGCTTTATCGTCAGCCGGATGGAATGTCATCATGATGGGACGCAACCCGCAAAAAGGCGCTGAGGCAATTGCGAAGATACAGCGCATGAACCCGAAGGCAAAAGTGAGTTTTGAAAAAATAGACCTTGCGGATTTGTCTTCGATCAAAGCTTTTGCTTCACGAATGATTTCGAAAGGGCAGGCGATTGATCTTCTGATCAATAACGCCGGAGTAATGACACCGCCGAAACGGCTTGAAACTGCTGACGGTTTCGAGTTGCAATTCGGAACCAACCACATCGGCCACTTTGCGTTGACGGCTCAATTACTTCCGTTATTGCGCAAATCGCCCGGTGCGCGCGTTGTAACGGTTTCAAGTGTGGCGAATCGTGCAGGTCAAATCAATTTTGAAGACCTTCAGTCCAAATCCTCATATACTCCCATGAAAGCATACGGCCAGGCAAAACTCGCCAATCTGATGTTTGCTTTGGAACTTCAGCGTCAAAGCGAAAAGCACGGCTGGGGAATAACGAGCATGGCTTCTCATCCGGGAGTTTCCCGCACAAACCTGCTGATTAATGGCGCCGGGCGATGGAGTTTTGCAGGAATTATGAGAACTTTTTTTCCGTTTTTGTTCCAGCCAACCGCACAGGGAGCATTACCCACATTGTATGCAGCCACATCCCCGAGCGCTAAAGGAGGATCGTATTACGGACCAAACAAAATGGGTGAAACCAGAGGATTTCCATCTCCCGCAAAAATACCCGTACAAGCAACGGATCTGGCTGTTTCTTCCAGATTATGGGAGGTTTCTCAGCAGTTGGCAAAAGTTGAATTTTAGGAATTCCGTTTCGCATCCAAAACAAGACAACATGAACAAGCCGTTAAAACACCCGGAAAAGCTTCCCATCGGTTTAATGATTCTTTCAAATGCCGTACCTCCAATAGGATTTTACCTGAGCTACAAATACAGAAAGGAGTTTCCGGGAAAGGCCCGGACAGCTTTTATGAATGCCCTGATTGGTATACCGCTTGGTCTGATTGGCGGTTATTTGGTACAAACCTGCATATTGGTTTAAAGAAGAAAGATGAGATGGCATTGATGGAAATCCCTTTTCTTGCTTTACTGATCGGAATAAAATACCCGTTTGGAAATTAATTAACTTTATGAAATGGCAACGATGAAACCGCATAGAATACAATCAATAACAGAAATACACCGTTTGATGGGGCTGCCAAAGCCTCAGCATCCGCTCATCGGTATCGTGGATTTAGCGAGATTGAGAAACGAATCAGAAGTAAATGCGGTAATTTTTGACCTCTATGTCATATCCCTGAAAAGAGGTTGCGATAAACTGCACTACGGACAACAAAAATACGATTTTGATGAAGGTCTGATGGCATTTCTGGCACCCGGACAAATTCTGCGCGGGGAAGAAAAAGGTGTTCCGTCAAACCTCGAAGGCTGGATGCTGTTTATACATCCCGATTTCCTGTGGGGAACTTCACTGGCTCATAAAATAAAGAAATACGAATTCTTCGATTATTCCGTAAACGAGGCCTTGTTTCTTTCCGACAAAGAGGAAACGATCATCAACGAGATAGCAAAAAATATTCGGAATGAATACCATTCAAACATGGATAAATTCAGCCAGGATATTATCATTTCGCATCTGGAAACGTTGCTGAACTACGCGGAACGGTTTTATCAGCGCCAGTTCATTACCCGTAAAATAACGAATCATCAGATACTTGACCGGCTGGAAAACCTGCTTTCGGACTACTTTAACAGCGATGATCTGGTGACAAAAGGTTTGCCGACCGTTCAATACATTTCGGAACACTTACATGTCTCAACGACCTACTTGCGCAGTTTGCTTAAAACACTGACAGGACAAAGCACCCAACAGCATATACACGACAAACTCATCGAAAAGGCCAAAGAAAAACTATCTACGACCAATTTATCCATCAGCGAAATTGCCTACGAATTGGGCTTTGAACATGTACAGTCATTCAGCAAATTATTCAAAACCAAGACGAATCAAAGCCCGATGGAGTTTCGATCAGCATTTAACTGAATAGCGGAATGCTACAACTGGTCGGTGTTAGATAACGGAATTACCGCTTTTGTGCTATCTTTGGCAGTAGAAATTGGTACACCGGGGATTTGAACCGCCACCTTAAATTCCTCCTTGAAATTAGTTGGCATTTGATAGTATGAGAACTCTTATTTACGTGCTGTGCATCGCAGCACTTTCATTTTCTGTTTCGTGCAAGAAAAAAGTTGCAACCGTTAACTCCGATTATGTCGGTTACTGGATGGGATATGATTCGGACAAAAGTTATTCTTTAGTAATCGGTTCGGACAGCAAAGGTGTTTATGAATCGTATGGAGTAGGTACAATTACAGTAAGAGGAACTGTAAAGATTAAAGGAGATAAGCTGAAGATTTTCACCAAAAAGTTCAGTGTAGACCAGGCACCTGCAAAAGATCCTTCGGATCCGTGGACCTACACCATGGTATTGGACGGAGTGGTTTATCAACGGAATTAATCGCATTCTAAAAACAAGGATAAAAAAGCATGATTCGTAATCCCGGATGATGCTTTTTTGTTTCACAACTGATGCCTATCTTTCCGGAGATTTATAACTTTCATAAGTTGGAAAAGCAAGACAACAACACCTGTTATTACCTGTTACTGAATCCGGATGCCGGATCAATGGAGTTTATGCTTCATAAAAAGACAGAAGCTGCACGTGCAGGAATTCCTGAAAAATATACGCAAACATCAAAACCGCATGTTACCCTGGTTTCCTGGGAAGATAAACCGGAAGCTGATGAATGGATGGTAAACGGAATTACGACGGTTCTTCAACGGTATGAACCGTTGGTTCTGCGGGCTGAAAAAGCAAATTTGGTTGGTCCGCAATGGGGAAAACACCTGATAGTTGATGTAACTGCTTCAGAAACCCTTTCTAGCATTATTGCCGACCTGAAAAAGGAAGTTCCCGGGGGAAGAAAGGGGAAATTGCACCTCACACTGGCTTACAAAATACCGGGCGATAAAATTCCTGAAACTCTTCCTGTAGCGAATTTTGATGTCGGGCGCGAACTGGTTTTCGATCACCTTACTTTGTTGAAATATACGGCAGAGCGGAAGTATATAGAGTTGGGCAAATTCACCCTGGCGAATCTTTAATCGATGCTATTTTTGATGAGAATCTCCACAAAAGAAAAAAATAGTTAGTTTAGACAGGCAAAAATGAGTTGTATCGGATTCGAGCTAATAAACGAAGAGATACAAGAACAATAATCACTATAAACTGAAAAAAATGTCTAATCAAATTACTATTCAGGGAAAATTATCCTTTAATCAATCCAATGATGTTACTGCTACCGTGAAATTGTGGGAGTCAAATGCTCAAAATTTGATAGGTGGGTGTGAGGCGACCGGGAATTTTTCTATAACAGCGACTCCTGAATCAACGGACTCCATTCTTTATATTACGGCGGAATTAAAAAGCTCCAAAGTGATGTTGTTGTCAGTTCTTTCTCCTGATTTCCGGGAAGAGATTGCGGCGAAAGGAGTGGTCGTGAATGAGTTTACTACGGTGGCATCTGCCTTTACCTGTGCCCAGTTCTTCAACGGGCTTCAATTGTCGGGAAATTTGCAGGGAATGACCATTGCCGCTAAAAACACTCCGAATCTGGTGAACCCGGTAACGGGAAGTTGGGGGCACGTTTTAATGGATCCGTTCAACATTACACAGAATGAAACGCTTGCCCGCCTGAACACATTGGCAGCTTTGATTGCCGCTTACGGTACAACAGCTTCAGCCGATTGGCAGAGCCAGTTTTTGAATTATTCAACACCATCAGGAGGTAACAGGCCTGTAAATACTGCTGAGGCGATGATTGGTATCGCACAATCTCCCTGGTTGCATCCGGCAGAATTGTATAACCTGTTCGACCAGGCTTACCCGCAACCGACCGATGGTTTTCCGGCCAAGCCGAATAGCAAAGTTCCTGCCAGCCGGAGAAGTTCTCCTTTTGTCCCTTATCTGAGTTTTGCCCCGGAAGATTTTGCGATGATCCTGGTTTTTGGTCAGGGTGGAATTTGCGCGCCCGGAAAACTAGCCCTGGACAAAGACGGGAACCTATGGACCGGTTTGAACTGGATGCCCGGAGCACAAAACGGGGTGTATCAGGGAATCGGCGGCGGACTCGTGAAGCTGGATTCAACCGGCCGGTTAATTTCACCGCCCGTTACCGGTTACACCGGAATGGGAGTGGATGGTGTAGGCTGGGGAACTGCAATTACCAATGCCGGTACCTGCTGGATAACGAGCTTTAACGGAGCTATCGGTGTATTTAACCTGGAAGACGGTTCTCCGGTTGTTGAACAAGTTCCGGAAAACATTGCTGAAACCTTAACTGCTATCGGTGGATTACAGGGAATTGGTGTGGCACCCAACGGAGATATTTGGGTTGCTGCAACATCATCGAATGAAATGCTCTGTTTTCCGGGTGGAGAGCTTTCCCAGGGTAAGGTTGTTACCATCATGGATCAAGTTGTCGCAGTAACGAAAGATGAACAGAAGAGTATGCTTTCCGCTCCTTTTGCAGCATCCATTGATAATTCGAACCGTGTATGGATCAGCAATACGAACAGTAAATCGCTGGTGCGTTATACTCCGTCCGAAGAAAAGGCAGAACGCTTCATCCTTGCCGGTGGCGGACGCGGTGTTGCATTGGATTCGAAAGGAAATTGCTGGGTGGCCTGTAATACAAGCCCGGATTTTCCGCCTACAACTCCTACGGACCATATTTCGATTATTGAGGGATTTGCCCTGGGTTATCCACACCTTCAGCAAACACTCGGACACAAGAATAAAACCGGTTCTGTTTTTATGATTCCTTCCGATGCCAATCCGGTTGATACGATTGACAAAACCACTCACGAATCCAATTTAACCCCTTTCGGAGACGGGGAACTGAATGCTCCGTGGGGAATCTCCGTTGACGGGAATGATGATGTATGGGTTGCTAATTTTATGGGAAGAGGCGTATCATTTATGGCCGGGGCTCCAAAAAGTGAGCGTACCGAAACCTTTAACACAGGTGATGTGATCCATACCATTCATTCGGGCAGTATCCAGATGCTCACTGATGTCATTGTTGACCAGGCCGGTAATCTTTGGTGCGCCAATAATTGGAACCTGCCACAAACGGTCATGCAAGCCAAACCCGATCCGGCTTATTCTACGTGGGGCGGGGGCTCCGGTGTGGTAGTCGTTTACGGAATAGCCAAGCCGGTCGAAGTTCCGCTTATCGGACCTGTCAATAGTCTTTAGGCACTGAAGTATCAATTGAAAATGGAAGCATTGTTCGCAGTGGCAGATGATGCTTTCATTATAATTATGCATTTGTTTACAAGATAAATAAAAAATAGAGCTGCGATCTTCCTGGTCTTAGAACCAGTTTCCAATGTGCGGTTAATCGCGTAAAACGCAACAAACTAAAAAAGTGCTTATTTTCGCCCATACAAAAGGCACAGATCTTGAACTTTTTAAACAAACAAATCCATTTTACGGTATCCGGAAGAAGAAGAGCACTGATTGGACTTACTTTGTGTGTTTATCTATGTTTTATCGTTATTGTGCTGCAGCCTTTCGATACCAGTCAATTTGATGCGGAGTACAAAACATTGCTGCTTTCCGGTTACGGTATTTTCGCCGGATTGGTATTTATCCTGCTGGGAAGATTTGAAAATGGCTGGTATCGCCGAACCGGAAAAGTCTGGACCGTCAAGCGGGAGATTCTTTCCACATTGTTATATCTGTTCGTTTCAGGATCGGTGCTCTATGCATACAACCGCACAATCGTTAATTACTTCCGGGAATATACGTTTTGGACTTACCTGCGTTTCATGAGTGTTACAGTGACCTGTATGGTTCCCGTGTTTGTCCCGCCCATGATTTACTTACGACAAAAATTGGGTGAAAAGATCGTTCCTCTGGCAGAAAGTTCCATGATATTGATCGGGGAGAATAAGCATGAAGTTCTGAAACTGGAAAAAGCGGATCTCTTGTTTGTGAAAGCTGTAGAAAACTACGTGGAGATCTGTTTCATAGATGAGTACCGGAAAGTAATCTCCCTGACATTCCGTCAAACCCTGTCGAATGTTTACGAACAGTTGCCGTTTTTGGAAAGATGCCATCGTTCGTACCTGGTCAATGCAGGAAACATCCGGGAAATCACCGGGAACTCGCAAGGCGCCAAAATTTCGTTTATGACAAGTGATAAAGAGATTCCGCTTTCAAAAACCTATTACAAACAAGTAAAAGCAGATTTCGACTCTGTTCAGTCAATTTTAAATAAGGAAGTACCGGGTCGGAATATTCTTTATAATTGATCATTCAGCAATGATCATTTAAAATCTACTCTGTTCGTCAAAAAAGCTAATCATTTCATCACAATTTCCAGCCGGGTAACGGATTTCGTGTTTTCTTTGATCACACAATTAAATCGGTTACACGTATGTTCAACAATGCACAACTGAAATTCATCGGGTTGAATTTCGCACTGTTTTTTCTTTTTACACCAGCTTTCGCCCAAAACAAAGCGGGACATTTTAAAAGCGACATCGATTTTGGTGGCGGTACCGTTATTTCCACTTTTTTGGACTTGAGCACCACGAAAGATCAATTTAAGATCAGTTCTCCCAAAAATGCAGATGTCCGCATGCTGGGAGGTAAGGCAAGATTGGGAAGAATGATGGGCAAATTGCCGAAAAAAGGGATCATAGTGAATATAAAAGGAGTGCAGCAGGGAGATAGTTTGGTGGGGGAAACAGCTATCCCGATGTTCGGAAAACTGAACTTCCGGGGAATCGTGCACAACCAAAGCTTAAGCGGATTATTACTCAATGCGGACGGAGCAACTATCGGTATCCTGAAGGGAATTGCTTCTTCTGAAGACAAGAACGACTATACGCTGCTGGGACGGGAACTGATCAAAACCATCACCGATAATATCTATTCCAAACAGCCGCTGAAAACCAAAGAATGGAAGAAATTCGAGAAAAAACTGGAGAAACTCTGCGGTAGGGCACACGATGATATTGAAGTGTTTTTTGGTTTCAGCATGATGACTTCCAAACTTCCGTTTACGCATTTGAATTTGCTGGTGTCGGAAAAAGAGAATGAGAATGAGAATGAGAATGAGAATGAGAATAAGAATAAGGAACAGGTAACGGCGGATCAATCGGTGGTGTTTGAAGTAAAAAATGATTCTACGGCTTACCTGCAAATAAAGAACTTCACTACTTCAGCGGAAGAATTGGAAGCCATCTTACCCGGAATTGTGTCAAATACGTCCTATAAACACCTGATCATCGACTTACGGAACAATGGCGGTGGTGGTGTTGGCCCGGCTTTCGCACTGGCAAAATACATCGTAAGGGAAGACCTGGAAGTAGGTTATTTCCTCACGAACAAATTGAATTACTCGGGTTATCAGCCGGAATTGTTCCGCACCTTGCCGGAACTTCAACCTAAAAGCACCGAAGAATTCGGGAATGAACTGCGTGTTTCACCCGGGGCGAAGCTTATCTTTAAGAAGCCCGAAAACCCGGTATTCACCGGAAAGCTTTACATACTGACCAATCACTACACTGGAAGTACCTGCGAACCGATTGTCTACGTGCTGAAAAACAGGAAAAGAGCTACTGTTGTCGGCGAAAAAACCTATGGCGGAATGCTGGCTGCATATCCGTTCTATCTGCAAAAGAAATTCATGCTTCTGCTGCCGATTGCAGATTTCTATACCTACGATGGTGTGCGCCTGGATAAAGCGGGAGTAACTCCCGATGTGGAGGTGAAATCAGAGGATGCCTTAGACAAGACCCTTGAACGGATTAACTCCGGGAATAATCATTGACCGGGTACTTTTTGTGTGCCGGGAGATTTCCGGAAGAGTTTCGTGTAAAGAAATCCTCCGAAAAGTGCCAGAGGAATGCCCAAGCCTGCTTTGGTTAAATTATACCAGGCAAAAGTGTGGTTCCACAGAAGGGCAACTCCCAAAAGCCACATAATGGCTTCTTTGGATCCCATTAGAAAAGTTGCTTTCCGGGTATGTTCTTTGGCAATTCGGGCGGTTATTACAGCTCCCACAATGACATATATGCTGTGATAGATCAATTCGATGGTTACGAGTTCGGTATCGAATAAGGGTTTATGTATCGCCGGCATGATTCCGCAAAGGTGGAGAATTTCATGGGTGATAATGGATGCAATCATGGCAAACACGATGCCGGCTGCCACTCCCACGATCATTCTTACCCGTGAAGGATTGTTTTTTATCCAGCTTGCTATTTTTTTGCCCATACTTAAATATAGCCCAATTTCAGGAGTGCCTTGAACCTTTTAACGAATTATAAGAAAGGATAGCGGTTTCGTTTAGTTTTTAAGAATTCGATCGGTTGAACCGGATTTCCTTCACTTCGTCACCGATAATCGGGAAAATGCGGTTGTGCTCGTCGGGTTTCAGGATGAATAAACCCGTTAAACCTCCGAAAGCCGGTAAAGTGAGTACCGAGCGGGAATAATGGAAGCAGGGCAATTTGAATGTCTGGCGTGCGGGAGTGAAAATTTCGCAGCCCGGATGCACATGGCCGGCAATGTTGAGACAATCCTCAGGAACGTTTTCCAAAGGATGATGGGTCCCAATAATCCGGTTTCCCAACCGGAATTCATCTGTAGCATTGATTCCGAGCGAAGAGAATTTGGCTTTCCCCGGAAGATCGTGGTTTCCCATGGTGATAATCCATGCAATATGCGCATGTGCTTTGATAAACTCTTCGAAATGGAACCAGTCCTTGTTGAGGTCGCTGTGAAAGATATCTCCCAGCAAAATCACCTGTTGCGCATCATACCGGTCAATCAGCCGGGAGAGTTTGTCAAATTCCAGTGACAGGTCCGGTTGGGGAAGTGCAATGCCTGCTTTCCGGAAATGGGCCGCTTTTCCCAAATGCCAGTCTGCAATGCACAACGTTTGGAATTCAGGCAGGAAAACCGCCTTTTCGGGCAATAATTGCAATTCGGTTTGCTGGAGAACGATCTTCCCGGATTTCATAGTTTAAAGATACATAAAGATAAGAAAGGAGTGGTTTTGCTTGTTATTCCAGTTGTTTCTTCAGTTTTTCCAGCCTGGATTGCCAATCTTCGTTGCTGTAACGTTCCCGGAAGGATTCTGCGAAAACCGGGAAAGCGAAAGGAGTAAGGTGCTCCGGCGTTTTGAAGATGATGCGATGGGTAGAAATGCGTTCGAAGGCGGTGTACATACGCGCATATTCCAGCTGGAAATCATAGACCTCGTCGTAAGCTTCACGCAGGAGCAGGTTTGCCGGATCGTAATCTTCGAAAACAGAAAAGAAAAGTCCGGAATTGGCTTGCAGGTGCTTGGTTTTTTGAGGTTTGCCCGGAAATCCTTTGAAAACAAGCCCGGCGATTCCTGCAATATCCCGGAACTTGCGCTTGGCCATTTCCCCGATATTAATACCATGCTGAATGTCGTTCAGCAGGTTTTCCGGTGAAAACAAACCGTTCCCGATGAGGTTATGGATGTCATATTCAACATCCGTAAGCAGCTCAAAACCGTATTCATTCGAAGCAATGCTGAAAGTAGCTTTGGAAACCTGGCTCAGGCGGTATGCGATAACGGCTGCCATTCCTTCGTGGACTAATTTCCCCTCAAACGGAAATACAAACAGGTGAAATCCGCGTTTGGTAGCAACGTATTCCACCAGCAATTCATCTTCACCGGGAATAGCCGAAACTGCTTCCTGTTTTTCAAAAAGCGGATGCAGGAATCGGAGTTCTTCCGGCTGGTTCCTGCCTGGTTCTCGAATCTGCAGAAAAGTATGCCGCAAAGCCGTGGAAAAATCGGTTGTAATGGGAAAGCGTCCGCCTTTCCAGGATGGCACAATTCCTTTTTTCTGTACCGAAGGTTTTACAATGGCCTGCATGTCTTTTACCTGCACGAGTTCCAGCAGTCTTCCGCTAAAGAAGAAAGCCTCGCCGGGTTTGAGCCGCGAAATGAAAAATTCCTCGATGCTTCCCAGATAGCCACCTTTCCGGAATTTTACCTGCAACATGGCATCGGAAACAATGGCACCGATCCCAAGCCGGTGACGCATGGCAATTTGACGGCTGTTGACCTTATAAAGAGCCGGCTTTCCGTTTTCACCGGGAATGATTTCCACTTTGTGAAACTCGTCGTAAACCTGCAGGCTTTTACCGCCCTGTGTGATCATGAGCAAGCATTCGCTGAACTCTTCAGCTGTTATTGATTCAAAACAATGGGTGGATTTCACCTCCGAATAGATTTCTTCAGGGTGGAAACCGTCTGAAACCGATAGCGTTACCAGGTATTGCAGCAGTACATCGAACGAACGGATGTAGGGCTGACGTTGTTCGTACATTTTTTCGCTTACGGCATAGCGCATCGCTGCACCTTCCATGATCTCCAGCGAATGTGTCGGCAGGAAAAAGATCTTGCTGGTAGCGTCCGGTCGGTGGCCGCTTCTGCCTGCACGTTGCATAAAGCGCGCAATTCCTTTCGATGATCCGATCTGGACCACACAATCAACTGGCCTGAAATCCACACCCAGATCCAGGCTACTGGTACATACCACGGCTTTCAGTTTCCCGGTATGCAAAGCTTCTTCCACCCAAAACCGTACTTCTTCGCTCAGCGAACCGTGGTGCATGGCAATCTGCCCGGAAAGTTCCGGATCCGCTTCGATCAGCTGCTGGTACCAGATCTCGGCTTGTGAGCGCGTGTTGGTAAACAGCAAAGTTGATTGATGGGCATAAATAACGGGCAATACTTTATCGATCATTTTCACGCCCAGATGTCCCGACCAGGGAAACTTTTCAAGCGTGTCGGGCAAAAGCGTATGCATTTCCAGCTTTTTCCGGTTCACCGCCCGTACCATGATGCCCTGGTGATCTTTCCCCAGTAAAATGTCCATGGCTTGTTCCAGGTTTCCGATCGTGGCGGAGATTCCCCAGATCTGGAGTTTCGGGCAAATAGCTTTCAATCGGCTTAGGGCGAGTTCGATGAGTACACCGCGCTTGCTTCCTAGGAGTTCATGCCATTCGTCTACGATCACAAAGCTCAGTTCGCTGAAATAAGTTGCGTAGTCTTTGGAAGCCAGCAGTAAATGAACGCTTTCCGGTGTGGTGATCAAGGCCTGCGGTGATTGACTTTTCTGTTTTTGCCGCATTGCCGCGGAAGTGTCACCGGTGCGAAGCTGTACGTCGTAATCGAGGTCAAAATCGGTGCTGACTCTCTGTGCTGCCAGGTGGATTTCCCGCGACAAGGCTCTGAGCGGTGTGATCCACAAGCTATGTAGTTTGGGTTTTTCCCGGGTGCTTTTCGTTTTTTTGCGCTTTTTATAATAGTGTTCCAGCAGTCCGAACCAGATTGCATAGGTTTTTCCCGACCCGGTAGGCGCATTCAGCAAACCCGATTTTCCTCTAGCCATAGCCGCCCAGGTTTGTTCCTGGAATTTATGCGCTGTCCAGCCCCGGTTGAAAAACCACGTATTTCCCAGGTCACTCATGCGTATCGAATTTTAGCCAGTCTTTCAGATCCGAGATGGTGTTGGCTTCGGAAGCTTTTTTATCCTGCCGCCAACGCAAGATTCGTGGGAAACGCAAAGCAATTCCCGACTTATGCCGCGGACTCTCCGCAATTCCTTCAAAGGCGATCTCAAAAACCCAATAAGGTTTCACGCTTCTTACCGGGCCGAATTTTTCAACCGTATTGCGCTTCACCCAATTGTCGAGCGTCACAATTTCTTTATCTGTCAAACCGGAATAAGCTTTGGCAAACGGAAGCAGGTTCCCGTTTTCATCCCACACGGCAAAGGTGTAATCGGTAAACAGGTTGGCGCGCCGTCCGTGACCGCTTTGTGCGTAGATCAGCACTCCGTCAATTGTCATGGGCTCGGTTTTCCACTTCCACCAGTTACCTCGTTTGCGACCGATCTCATAGTTGCTTTCCCGGCGTTTGATCATCAGCCCTTCACACTGTTCCTTGCGGGCATTGATGCGGAATGCGGCTGCTTCTTCCCAGTTTTGGAAGGGCAGGTCTTCGGATAAAATTAAAATAGAATTGACGGGATAATTTTCCAGTAAACCGGTCAGCAGGCTTCGCCGTTCGGAAAGGGATTTCCGGCGCAGGTCTTCTCCCTGCCATTCGAGCAGATCGTAACAGACCATCACCAGCGGAACATCGGCCATGATCTTTTTGGAAAGGTTCTTCCTACCAATGCGCTTCTGCATTTCGTTAAATCCCAGATAATTGCCGTCGAGAAGCGGAATAATTTCGCCGTCTATAACCGTTCCTGCGGGCAGTATTTCTTTTAATGGATGGAATTCCGGGAATTTATCTGTCAGGAGGTCTTCACCGCGGCTCCAGACAAAAAGTTCATCGTTTCGCACAATGATCTGCCCGCGGATCCCGTCCAGTTTGCGCTCCAGGATCCAGTCGCTGATCGGCCCGAGGGTTTCGGGCAACGCTTCCAGTGGATAAGCTAAGTAAAAAGGGTAGGGTTGGTAATGTTTCCCGGTAAGTGATTCCCGGCCAAAAAGCGAATCCAGTGTTTCGTTTTCCGGTTTCCACTTGCCCATAAGCTGGTGCGCGATCTGTGCTTCGTCCATTTCAAGGAATTGAGCCAGTGCCTTGATGACCAATTGCCGCGAAACACCCATGCGGAAGTTTCCGGTGATCAGTTTATTGAACACAAAAAGTTCGCTGCCCGAAAGCGATTTCCAGTAATCCAGGATTTCTTCCTTGCGCTCTTCCGGTGAAAGAACAATGAGTCTCGACAAGTCTTTGATCAGTGTTGCAAGGTCCAGTTCGCGCTGCTGAACCGGAGGTGGAAGGAGCAATGCAATGGTTTCTGCCAAATCGCCGGCTATGTAATACGATTCGTCGAAGAGCCAATTCGGAATTCCGGCCAATTCAGCTGCCCATTCTTTGAGTTCGGTTGTTTTAACGGGCCTTTTGGGTTTGTTTCCCATGATCAACGCAATGGCGTGCAGGATATTCTCTTGCGAAGCCTGCCGGAAATAGGAAACGAGTGCTGCCACCTTTACGGTAGTCTTCGTGCTTTCGTCTATTGCGGTGAATAATTGGGTGAACAGCCTCATAAATCTTCGTCTTCTCCTTCGTGAAACAATGTTTTGACCTCATAAGCACTCAGCTGGTGCACTTCACGCACCCAGCGCGAAAATGCCGACTCGTAACCGTGCGTCACATATACATGTTCTGCGCCTGTGGCAAGAATAGCTTCGTTGAGCTGGTTCCAGTCGCAATGGTCTGAAAGAGCAAAGCCTTTATCCACTCCTTTTCTGCGTCTTGCACCGCGCAGGGCCATCCAGCCACTGCACATGGCAACTTTGTAAGGAGCCAGTTTCCGAAGCCAGGGAGTTCCGAAGGCAGAAGGCGGGGCCATGATCAGGGCCGATTGGATGCTTTTGCGATCCGTTTCGGCAGTAATGCGTGATCCCGGGAAATGGTATCCGGATTCTGTTAGTGCGTCGTTCACATTGGCTACTGCACCATGCAGGAAAATGGGCCCGTTACCCGGATCCAGTGCATTCAGGATTGCCTGTGATTTGCCCAGGGCATAACCCAAAAGCACGGTGTTTATTCCGTTGGCGGCATTTTGCGCCCACCATTGATTGATTTCTGCATACGTCTTTTCGGGTGGATCAAACCGGTAAATCGGTAAGCCAAAAGTGGATTCGGTCACAAAATGATGGCATTTTACGAGTTCGAAAGGTGCACTGATGCCATCGTCTGCCAGTTTGTAATCACCGGTTACTACCCAGATTTCGCCTTTGTATTCCATGCGGATTTGTGCCGATCCGATGATGTGTCCTGCTGGATGAAAACTCACCTTAACACCGTTGATGGAAATGGGTTCGCCATATGAAACACTTTCTACAGATATATCTGCTCCGAGCCGGAGTTTGAGAATAGGTTTCGTGTCGTGCTGACACAAATAGGCTTTGCTTCCCCAGCGCGCATGATCACTATGGCCGTGCGTAATGAGCGCCTTGTCCACCGGACGCCAGGGATCGATATAAAACTTTCCCGGTTGACAGTACATTCCCTTATCTGTGAATTTAAGCATACTCTCTGTTTAACGGATAAGTTAGTTATTTGAAAAATGATCTGTATGCAGGTGCCGGCAAGTATTAACGATTATTAAGAAAAAGCGGGGTTTTTAAAAATAGAGGAGCATGATAAATAGATCGTCGTACTATTTCTCCCAATAATTATATAAATCACACCTGTGATTTTGTAAGATTCCCGCTTCCCGGAAGGTTATTTTTCGAAGAAAAATAAATAACTGGCTGAATACATGAAAAAATTGATGGATTATTTACCGGTAACAGTGGCAGATAAAAATGTCCTGGTTACCGGAGGAACAGCAGGGATCGGGCGGGCTACAGCACTTTTGTTGGCTTCTTTGGGAGCTCGTGTTATGATCTTCGGAAGACACAGGGAGGAACTGGATGAAACTCTGGGAAAGTTGAATGAAGCCTGGGGAGAACGGGATAAAACAGGAAATAACAAAGTAATAGGTATGATAGCTGATGCTTCCGAGAAGGATGATGTAGCAGCAGTTTTTAAAAGATTTGATGACGAATTCGGTACGATAGACGTGCTGATCAACAATGCGGCAATCGGTTACGGAAGTGTTCTGGAAGGAAGTCATGAAGACCGGAATTACATGCTGAGCACCAATGTGGACGGTTACCTGATGTGTGTTCATGAAGCAGCTAAACGAATGAAGCAGAACGGCAGCGGCCACATTATCAATATCGGTTCCATGAGTGCTGAAACCAGGGATGGCGGAAGTTCGATGTATGTAGCCGCCAAAGCAGCTATACAAGGTTTCTCGGTTTCCCTGAGAAAGGAATTGAACCCATACAATATTCATGTAACGCTGATTGAGCCGGGTGCTGTGCTTACGGATATGCAGGAAGGTTTTGTGGAAGATCTGGAAAAGAAGGTACAAAACGAAGAAATGCTGGAGGCACAGGATATTGCCTGGGCTATTATTTTCTGCCTTTCGCAGCCCAAACGGTGCAGCATTGTGAGTTTACAGATCAAACCTTTGATGCAGGAAATCTAGAAGTAGGAAACTTATTTCGGGTAAAACAAAAAAAAGCACTCCCGGAGGAATGCTTTCTGATGATATACAGGTGCGAAATAAGTTATTGTTTCACGATCTGAAGGATCGCAGATTTACCTTCCTGGCTTACAAGTGTCAGTGAATACACACCGCGTGCTTCCGGCATATCCAGATCAATGGATTGCGCTGCCTCGTAACGGTATTGGTTGACCATTCTTCCAAGTGCATCGCGCACGGTAAGCGTGATGTTGTATTGCGTTTCTCCCAGGTCAACTCTTACGTTGCCGGTTGTCGGATTCGGGTATGCTTTCAATTCAGCTTCGAAAGAAAGATCCTTCAAGCCAACGTTTGCAATGTTTACACAAGCACTGGTGTCGGTGCATCCGTTTGCTCCGGTAACGATTACCGCGTAAGAACCATTTACTACCGGAGTATAACTTTGGGAAGTAGCACCGTTGATCGCTGTGAACGAACCGTCGCATTTCACCCATTGGTAAGTGCCTCCCGATTCTGCAGAAGTCATGGTAGCACCTTGTACTGTTACAGTTGCATTCACAGATTGAATCGTTAAGTTCAAAGTCACCGTTGAGTCACAACCTGCTGCGTTTGTTCCGATCCAGGTATAAACTCCGGAAGTGGTATAAGTTGTTCCGTGCCAGGTGTATGAACCACATTCCGTTTCAGAAACAGTAGAAGTTGTTGGCTGAGTGATTGTTAAGTTCAAAGTCACTGTTGAGTCACAACCTGCTGCGTTCGTTCCAATCCAGGTGTAAACTCCGGAAGCAGTGTAAGTAGTTCCGTGCCATGTAAATGAACCACATTCCGTTTCAGAAACAGTAGAAGTTGTTGGCTGAGTGATTGTTAAGTTCAAAGTCACTGATGAGTCACAACCTGCTGCGTTCGTTCCAATCCAGGTGTAAACTCCGGAAGCAGTGTAAGTTGTTCCATGCCAGTTGTAAGAACCACACGCAGTTTCAGAAACCGTGCTTGTTGACGGTTGCGTAATCGTTAAGTTCAAAGTCACCGTTGAGTCACAACCTGCTGCGTTTGTCCCGATCCAGGTATAAGCTCCGGAAGTAGTGTAAGTCGTTCCATGCCAGTTGTAAGAACCACAAGCTGTTTCAGAAACCGTACTTGTTGACGGTTGCGTAATTGTTAAGTTCAGAGTGACTGTTGAATCACAACCAGCCGCGTTTGTACCAATCCAGGTATAAGCTCCGGAAGTGGTGTAAGTTGTTCCGTGCCATGTGTATGTACCGCACGCAGTTTCAGAAATCGTGCTTGTTGACGGTTGAGTAATCGTTAAGTTTAAAGTAACAGTTGAATCACAACCCGCCGCGTTTGTACCAATCCAGGTATAAACTCCGGAAGCGGTATAAGTTGTTCCATGCCAGCTGTAAGAATTACAAGCAGAAGCAGAAACGGTACTTGTTGTCGGCTGCGTAATCGTTAAGTTCAAAGTAACGGTCGAATCACAACCTGCCGCGTTTGTCCCGATCCAGGTATAAGCACCTGAAGCAGTATACGTTGTTCCATGCCAGTTGTAAGAATTACAAGCAGAAGCAGAAACGGTACTTGTTGTCGGCTGCGTAATCGTTAAGTTCAAAGTAACGGTCGAATCACAACCTGCCGCGTTTGTCCCGATCCAGGTATAAGCACCTGAAGCAGTATACGTTGTTCCATGCCAGTTGTAAGAACTACAAGCAGATGCAGAAACTGTTGAAGTGGTCGGTTGCTTGATAATCAGGTTCAAAGTGACTGTTGAGTCACAACCTGCCGCGTTCGTGCCAATCCAGGTGTAAGCTCCGGAAGTGGTATAAGTTGTTCCGTGCCAGTTGTAAGAGTTACAAGCAGAAGCAGAAACGGTTGAAGTTGTCGGTTGCGTAATTGTTAAGTTCAAAGTCACCGTCGAATCACAACCTGCCGCGTTTGTCCCGATCCAGGTATAAGCTCCGGAAGCGGTATAAGTCGTTCCATACCAGTTGTAAGAACTACAAGCAGAAGCAGAAACAGTGGAAGTTGTCGGCTGTTTGATAACAAGGTTCAGAGTAACCGTCGAATCACAACCTGCCGCGTTCGTTCCATGCCAAACGTAAGCACCTGAAGCGGTATACGTTGTTCCATGCCAGTTGTAAGAATTACAAGCAGAAGCAGAAACCGTTGAAGTGGTCGGTTGTTTGATGGTTAAATTCAAAGTCACCGTTGAGTCACAACCAGCAGCGTTTGTCCCGATCCATGTATAAGCGCCTGAAGCAGTATACGTTGTTCCATGCCAGTTGTAAGAGTTACAAGCAGAAGCAGAAACGGTGGAAGTTGTTGGTTGTTTGATTGTCAGATTCAAAGTAACCGTTGAGTCACAACCTGCCGCGTTCGTACCAATCCAGGTATAAGCACCTGAAGCAGTGTAAGTCGTTCCATGCCAGTTGTAAGAACTACAAGCAGAAGCAGAAACTGTTGAAGTGGTCGGTTGTTTGATCGTTAAGTTCAAAGTCACTGTTGAATCACAACCTGCCGCGTTCGTTCCAATCCAGGTATAAGCACCGGAAGTAGTGTAAGTTGTTCCATGCCAGTTGTAAGAGTTACAAGCAGATGCAGAAACCGTTGAAGTTGTCGGCTGTTTGATTGTCAGGTACAGAGTAACCGTCGAATCACAACCGGCTGCGTTTGTCCCGATCCACGTGTAAGCACCTGAAGCAGTGTAAGTCGTTCCATGCCAGTTGTAAGAACTACAAGCGGAAGCAGAAACGGTTGAAGTTGTCGGTTGCTTGATAATCAGGTTCAAAGTAACAGTCGAGTCACATCCTGCTGCGTTCGTACCAATCCAGGTATAAGCTCCGGAAGTCGTATAAGTCGTTCCATGCCAGCTGTAAGAATTACATGCAGAAGCAGAAACAGTTGACGTGGTCGGTTGCTTGATTGTCAGATTCAAAGTAACCGTCGAATCACAACCTACCGCGTTTGTCCCGATCCACGTGTAAGCACCTGAAGCAGTATACGTTGTTCCGTGCCAGTTGTAAGAACTACAAGCGGAAGCAGAAACAGTGGAAGTCGTCGGTTGCTTGATAATCAGGTTCAATGTTTCTGTCAACACACATCCGGACGCATTGGTTCCTGTCCAGGTATAGGTTCCGCCTGTCGAATAAACGGTTCCGTGCCACGTGTATGTGCCGCATGCTGCAACAGTACTGCTGGAATTGGTCGATTGATTGATGATCAGGTTCAGAGTTACCGCCGAATCACAACCTGCAGCGTTCGTTCCATGCCATACGTATGCCCCGCTTGAGGTATACGTGTTTCCATGCCAGGTATAGCTGTCACATGCTGTTGCAGAAACCGTGCTCGTTGTCGGTTGTTTAATCGTTAAGTTCAGTGTTACCGCCGAATCACAACCCGCTGCATTGATTCCGTGCCAAACATAAGAACCGCTGGTTGTATAAGTTGTTCCGTGCCAGTTGTAAGAACTACACGCAGAAGCGGAAACCGTTGAAGAGGTCGGTTGCTTGATCGTTAAGTTCAAAGTCACTGTTGAATCGCAGCCGGCTGCATTTGTTCCGGTCCAGGTATAGGTTCCGCCCGCGGTGTACGTTGTTCCGTGCCAGGTATAGCTGCTGCATGCACTTGCCGTAACAGTGGAAGTGGTTGGAAGTTTGATCGTTAAATTCAGGGTTGCCGTTGAATCACATCCTGCTGCATTGGTCCCGTTCCAGGTATAAGTCCCCGAAGCAGTGTAAGTAGTTCCGTTCCAGGTATAGCTATTACAAACGGCAATGGTGGTATTGGAACTTGTTCCGCCGCTCAAAGTAAGGCTCAGGGTAACAATACTGTCACAACCTGAAACGTTGGTCAGTGTGTCTTTATAGACACCCGCCGCAGTTAAAGTCATTCCATTGAAGGAATAAGAACCTCCCGGACAGATAGAAGCTGTAATGGAAGTTTGATTGATACACGGATCCAGCTCGTAGGCACCGATATCGATGGTGGAATTCAGGATACGCGGATTTCCGTCCAGGTCAAGAGTTACCCCGGCAGGAATGTAGGTATTGTTTCCATGGTTGATAGCGATGGAGTTTGCCGCTACGTGGAAATCATTCGCTGCCGTATCTGCAAAGAAAGGAGGGAGGTTGTAGTTCGTTGCCCCGTTCGGGAAATATTGGATGATACTGTTGAACGGAAGGTAAGAAGCCTGCCCGAAATAATTGTCTGTAGACTCGTTGTAGTAAACGATTGAGTTGTAAAGGCTTTTGTTTGAATTGTTGTAAACTCCCGCACCTTTATCGTCTGCACTGCTGGTACTGTTTGATTTATTTTCAGCAACCGTAAGGCTCGACATGGTAGATGTTCCGGTGTTATAGATCCCGCCTCCGTAAGCTTTACTCGGGGCCATAACGGCGTTACCGGTAATCAGGCAGTTGGAAATAAATCCACTGGCAGCCGTGTAAGCTCCACCTCCATAAACGTCGCCTTTCAGTGAGCGTGCCAGGTTATTCTGGATCTTTGTCCGGAAAATATGACCGGCACTCGAAAAATGGATCCCGCCTCCTGAATTGGTAGGAGCGTTCGGATTAGCGATGTATGACAGGTTATTGGAAATGGTACATCCGTCTACATGAACCTGGTAAGCAGTGTACGTATTTTCAATCGAAACACCACCACCTTTGGTCGCACTGTTGTTGATATTCGAATAAGCTGCTGAATAGGTAGTATTCCCGCTAAATTCACAGTTCAGTAATTTGGAAGGCCCGGTAGCCGGTGCTGAAGAGAATTCTACACAAAAACCGCCACCTTTGGTCAGTGCCTGTGTAGCATAACCGGTATATTGTGCATTGGCATTTCCCAGGTTGTAATTGTTCAGGAAAGAAGAATTCTTGACATTGAAATACGTAGAAGTATAGATCCCGCCTCCATAAGCAATGGCATGCTGGTTATTGAACGTAGCGTAATTCTCCGTGTTGTAGTTCATGGAATTGTAGATCTGGTTGTTGTTAAACGTACAGTTATCTACATCCAGAGAGTTTGAAGTTGCTAATCCGCCTCCGTATCCGCCCGCCTGCGAAGCTGCAATACTGGTATTGGTACAGGTCATGGTGATGGAGTTGTCATTGAACTGGGATCCTGTAATAATAAGGGATGAAGCGGTGTATAATCCGCCCCCTCTTCCGGTAGCACTTGCCTTGGTGGAAGTCATGGAGTTATTGGAAAACTGGCAGTTACTGATCTCAAAAGGCAACGCACCGAAAATGCTTGACAGGTAAGCTCCTCCACCGTAATTCGTTCGTCCTCCGGTCAGGGTGTTATAGTTGAACTGGGAATTCGACAGGTATGCTTTTTTGGTTTGATCGCAATAGAACCCGCCACCGTAGGTATTTACACCTCCTGTAACGGTGTTTGTCAGGAATTCACAGTTTGCAATGCGCAGGGTATCTCCGAAGAAATAAGCTCCTGCACCGTAAGCTTCCCCGTAAGAAGTATTCGCTGCAACGGCCTGGCAGGCGTTGTTGTTGAATTTGGATCCGCTCAGTAAAAGCGTATTTGCAGTAGTTCCGTAGCAGTAAAAACCACCACCCTGTGCGTAAGTGCTCAAAGATCCGTTCTTGGTAATAGTATTGTTGGTGATCTCCGTGTTGGTTACTGTCACGTTGGAAACACCGGAGCGCTTCAGGCAAACACCTCCTCCGTAAACATCCCCGTATCCGCCGGATGCAACCGCGTTGTTGGTAATGAAGCTGTTGGAAATCTGAACAGAACTGGAGTTACAATAAAGTCCGCCGCCGCCAAGAAAAGCGCCGCTACCGCTGTAATACGTAGTTGTTTCCGCAAGCGTGTTGTTGCGGATCACCGAATTGGTTAACGTGAAAGCACCGCTGTTGTCAATGCAAAGTCCACCACCGGCTCCTCCCGGAGTTCCTTCGGCAGAGCTCACGTTATTCATAATAATGACATTGCTCAGCTGCACGGTTCCACTGTTCTGGATGAAGATCCCTGCACCTTTCCCGCGCACCACACCGGCACGCGAGTTACCACCAACGATCTTGATCCCGTCAATAAAAACGGAAGTGGTGTTTCCAACCAGGTACATCACCCGGTAAGCATTGTCAGAATTCGTTCCCGCCACACCGATATCCCCGGAAAGGATCGTTTCATTGGTGCGGTTCGCCCCCGAAGCATTCGGAGTGAGGCCCACACGCTGGCTGAGGCTGGTTTCAGTACCGGCAAAATTCCCGTAAAGCTTCACATTGTCGCCCAAAACAAAGCTGTTGTTCGGGTCGTTCATATCGGAAGTGTAATACGTTCCGGCAGCCACCCAGATCTCATCGCCGCTCGCAGCAAAAGCAAGCGCCCATTCCAGGTTGGTGTAAGCATTGGCCCACGAAGTACCGTTATTGGCACCCGTAGCATTTTGCTTTACGTAGATACGGGCCGCAAACGCATGGGAGCAGCTGGTAACCAGGCATAAAGCAAGGAGTAATCGAATAAATGATCTGTGTTTCATCAGGCAGAAAGATTTTAATTCTTTAAAACGGGTGCAAAATTACCCTTTTCATAGCGAAATAAATACCTCCGCAACAATCAAAATCGCAGGAATTTATATTAGAACCCATTTAATTGGGATTCGTCCGGAAATGTGAAGTATTCGATTGCAACAAATGATCTTCAATCTCAATATTTTACAACATTTACCGGAAAGATGTAACACTTTTCCCTTGCATCCGGGGTAACTTCAAGACTGGTTTTCAGCTAAAATGCGCGCAATGAACACTTCTTTAAAAAGACCCGCAGCAATAATCCTTTCCCGGATTGTTTACAGCTTATATTTTCCGGTATGAGAAGCAAATTCAACTGGCAACGGCACCTGGAACTGCTGGTATTCCTGAAAATGGTTACCCAGCTTTGGTGGTTTGCTATTTGTTGTACGATAGTAGAAGTTTGAGGAGTGGGGGCATGACGCTCACGCAAGCCACCCTCCTCGGTCCTCCCGGCACTAACGTTTGGTCTTCGAAAGCAGTGCTTTCTCTTCTCAAGGGAGGAAGTGGCTCGAATCTCCCCCTTTGAAGGGGGATAAAGGGGGATGGCAACCTGAGGATCAGAAAGAAGAAGGAGGCATCCCTGATCTCAACACATAAATAGCATGCCGCACCTGTTCCGAAACCACATCCATATTCCAGATCACGTCGCCTTCTTTGAAACGAATTACCGTATATCCCAGCGACACCAGTTTATCTTCCCGGTAGCGGTCATAATTCCCCTTGTTGACATGTGAATTCCCATCGATCTCAATGATCAGCCCGATCTCCGGTGCGAAGAAATCCACGATAAAGTTATAAATAGGCCGTTGGCGCAAAAAGCGTTCTCCGGTTTGTTTCCTGGACAGTAATCCTTTCCAGATCACCTTTTCTGCTTTGGAAACAGTTTCCGTCCGCAACTCACGGGCATACTCTTTCAGCTTGGGGTTGTAGTGATTGTGGTCAAATCTTTTCATATTTTAATTTAAGGAGAAAAATCAACAATTACAAGACAGGAATCTCAAGTCCTCTCCCCTTGAGGGGAGACAGAGAGGGGTGGCAGAGGATCGTAAGGTGGCGGCATCCATCGTCCGCCACCGCAACAACGCTCACCCACGCAAGCCACCTCCCTTAATCCCTCCTCAAGGAGGGAGACAAGATAGGCCTCCTACCTTAACGATAAGAAGACCTACAATTTAAATCAAGAGAGGATTACAAATTCCTCCCTTGAGGGAGGATAAAGGAGGGTGGCCAGGATCGATCGGGTGGCAGATGACTACCGCCCGCAATCCAAGAATGATACAACATCCTGAACGGATCATGTAACTCACATTCAGGCAGATCTGGGTATCTTAAAGCCTGGATATTTTAAAACGTTTTCTATGAATTACCATGATCACAAAGCATGTATAGATGCTTGTTTACAGTGTGCTGCATTGTGCAACCACTGCGCTTCCTCCTGTTTGCAGGAAGACGATGTGGATATGATGACCCGCTGCATCCAACTGGACATGGAATGTGCGGCCATTTGCGAAGCCGCCGCCCGGTTAATGAGTCTGGGAAGCAGCAAAGGATCGGAAATTTGCAGGATTTGTGCGGATATTTGCCGGCAGTGTGCCGTAGAATGCGAACAGCACGATAACCAGCATTGCGCCGAATGTGCCCGGGCTTGCCGTGCATGTGCAGAAAAATGCCTGGCCATGTAATGTGCTTTCGGAGATTTGTGCCACTCAGTAAACACTGTTCTTCAATCATTTTTGTATATTGGGCAAACTATTCACAGCACGCCGCTATATGCACCAGTACCAAAATAAGAACAAAGAACAGCAATCCGCCAATACCGGCCGGGCTTTAGAAAAACCGGAAAATCCGGGATGGAAATTCGTGGACAGCAGGCCCGAAGCCATGATCCAACAAAAATTGCAGATAGCTGCCAATAAAAGTCCGCAGGCCAGGGGGAATGCGCATTTTCAATCCATTGCGGATAATCACCCGCAGGTTCAACTACAAGCTGTTACCCAGTTGGCGCGTACCAAGTCCAAAAAAGCTACTGTCAGCGGGCACGGCGGTTTACGTCGTAATAAGAAGGGAGACCTGATTCCCTACAAAGTTCCGAAAGGCAAAACCATTGTAATCACGGCGCCTCCGGGAGCCACATTGGGAGATATTTCCCTGGTGCTTAATACAACGAATAACCCGGATTACAAGAAAATCCGGAAAATGATGAAAATCAGTACCAACAAAGACCTTTGGAAAAACAAAACGGTGATTTCTAGTGTACGCCGCAATAAGCAAATAGAAAAAACAAAACTGCAGAAGAAACTGCTGGAAGAACTGGATACAGGCAAACGCAGCTTTAGCGACCTGAAGGGAAACGAAAAAGGATCACTTGCTGCCATTGAACGCAAGCCCGAATTTGAAGAATGGGCAGAATCATATGTCACCCCTGAAACCTTCCGGGTAAAAAATGAAAATGATGTCATGGACGATATGGTGCTGGAACCGTTCGAAGATAAATTGCGCAGTGACGACGATGATACAGCCCGTCAAACAGACTACATTGAAAAAGAGACTTTCCTCTCCGATTACGTAGACGATCACCCCAAACTGACCTATATTACAGTCAACGCCTGCAGCGATGATCCGAATGCAGCATCGGATTTCACCGGTTTCCAGATAGATAAAAAATAAAGGCTTTCCGTATCTCCCTCCTTGAGGGGGACTTATACTGCAAAATCACCACAGATTTACGGGAGGGCTAATTTCCCCCTTCAGAATTAGTTAAATTGCTCATAGCATAGTCATAAAATTCCTTTGCTGTGAAAACTTTTGTACCAAATCCCAGTTTACTATAAACCTCCGAAGCTTTGTAATGACATCCCTTATCATTCGTTATGAATATATCGAAATGAGCCGCATAAAATGTATGCTCAGCATCCTGCATTAAGCTGGTAAATGTTTTATCAGTCTTGAATCCTTTAAAATCTGTTCTATAGTAAAGATTTACTATTTCGTCATACCATTCGTTATCACTTGTTTTACCTTGTGGTCCATATTTATCTAATCGAGCCTCGAAGTCTAAACCTTTCAAATATTTTTCAACCTGCTTATCCAGTTTTTCTCCAGGAGGAAGAGTTTGCTTATACTCACTCATATTGGCTGGATTCATCAACTTTTTTACCGCTCTGAACAAAGAAGGGTCATCATGCATCCGTTGAGGTGCATCGATGTTGTCTTCAAGAATAGACTTATTCATTCTTGTCTTAAAAGTTTTCGGGTACAACTTTTGAATTAATGGATGTTCTAAAGCCTTTTCCATTTCAGGTGAAATTGGAGACTCATCATTAGCGTATTCGCCAAATTGAGCCATTATGTCTTCAGTAGTAACAATATTCTTAGAAGCTTCGAGAACAAAATTGAAATATGTAAAAATGTCGACTTCTGCTATGGTTACATCAGCATCACCTCAGAAAGACAGATATAGACATGATTTGATAAATCACCTATATTCTTAAGATGACCTTCAAGCTTGGTAGTATCTTCTGGTTTGTAAGCTCGGACCAAATCTGTGATATGTGCGTGAGAATAATGAGTGTAGAAGTCTCCGCTTTTTAAACAATGAACGAGAAACTTATATGGTTCAGCTTCATCAGAACTTACCCTTTGAATTTTTTCAATTCTGTCAAAAATATTTAAATCGAGGTAAATAGAATACATGGTATTAAGTTAAGAAAGTTAAACCTTAAAATAAAGAATATTGCAATAGTTCCAATAAGTTTAAGCTTTAAAATTCATTTTTTTTATTTCCTTTATACACAGTACTTAGGAGTTGAATTAGTCTCAATCTCGTACATAGTTGTAGAGACCATTTTTCTGGTAAATGACATGTACCGAAATTTGTTCAATAAAAGAGTTATATGAATGTATTTAATGTCCGTTATTGGAAAAAAGGCAAAGAAAATGGTGTGCGAAAGTATCGTCTCCATTCTTTGTGTTCTGACACTTATGAAAGTGTTCTGTTTGAGTTTACACTCGACCACCTTTGCGAAAGTAGTTATTATTGGGACTATGAATGGTACATGCTAAATGAACATGTATTTGTCAAGCGTATAAGAGCCAATAGCCTAATTTGTGAATATGAAGTGACGTTACTCCATTGGAAAGATAGGTCCAAAATAGTTGCAACTTATATTGTAGAGATGGAATGTCTAGAGTCAGAGAATTCAGATAACATCTTGAAGCAGGAAAAAGAATTGAAACCACTTAAATTAGCAAAGCCTTTAAAGGAGAAACTCCCAACAGTTTGGCTTAAGAATGAATCAGGTGCAATTCGCAGGTTTTTATATTTGCTGAAGCATGAGGGTAGTCTTAAAGCATTAAAAGGTGCTACATATATGACCAAGCCAACTTTCTATAGAAATCTTAAAGTTTGCCAGGAAAAAGGGTACATTGTTGATGGTAAACTCGTGAAGAGATTGTTAGTGACCAAGTGAGATTGATGAAGAAGTTAAGAAGCTTGATGTGTTAATCGCTGCATAGGATTTAAGTGCGCTATTTCAACAAATCTGATATTGTCATGTAGTTTGTAGAAATGGCGCACTGATTCATATTTATAATCTTTCGGTAAATATCGATGCTGTTACTTTCCGAAATGAATGCATCACAATAAGGTGCCGTAGTCATTATTAGAATATCAAGCACATCAGATATTGAAGTCTTGCGCTTAAGGTCAGAGTAGAACTTGTAATATAACCCTTGTCCAAGAACTTCAAGTGTTTTCATTTTAAGTACATTGTTTTTATTTGGCTCTTTCCATTGACCACCAAAGAATCGATATTTGAGCTCATATCTTTTGAAGGTATTAACAAATTGATTTCTGCTCATTTTAGCATCTCGAAATTGAGCGAATTCTTCTTTATCTAATAAGTTAGAATACTCGTGGAATAATTCTTCGGATTTATGTTCTATAAAATCAAATGCAGCTAGAATACTAGGGTCTTGTAAAATCTTGTTTAAAGAATCTGGATGCATTTTCTTTCCATCAACACTAATGGCTTGGGGTGTTAAAAGAACGGGGTCAACATAAGGTTCTTTACCACTGATTACATCAATCTCTCTAACTCCCAAAGGGAAATAAGAAAACATTATTGCACATGGGTAAACCGCAAATACCTTTCTAAAGTCTGCCATTAATGTTTCACTCTTGCTGATTTCATATAATGTATAAGTACTGAAACAAAGAAGATTATAGTCTTTTAGAGGAAAGTGTCTAAGAAAATCCTTTAATATACCATTCTCTTTGAGGATATTACTTACAACATTCGTGTCCGCATAAATGTATTTGAAGCCTGGTATTTTCATTGTGAGTTAAGTTAAACTAGATTAATGGAATAAATTTATATATTAGTTGTCAAATAGTTATAACCTATGAAACACTTTTTTACCACTGTTTCGCTGATGATAATCTCGGCATTAACTTTGTCCTATTCACAAAAACTCAGGACTGATAATTCTCTTGAAGTTCTAACTTGGAATCTAGAATGGTTTGGAAATTCTGGAAAAGGACCATCAGATGAAAAGAAACAAATGCAAGTCGCATCTCAAATCATAAAGAAGTTAGGTCAAGTTGATGTTATTGTCTTTGAAGAAATTTGTGATAGCGTTTTATTTAAAACTCTTGCTGACAGCACAGGATACAAATATTACTTGTCACCTGGTTCAAATACTCTACAAAAGATTGGAATATTCCATTCGAAAAGTTTAGAAGTGGTTGAGAAGCCAACTCAAATTCTTCCAGAGCATAAAAATACTTTTGCTCAGCTACCATTGTGATTCTGAATATAAGGATATGGTAGAGTTCATCAACAATAACTGGATAGAGGATTATACTGATGAACAAATTGAAGAGTTCCAGGCTGTTGTAAAGGAGCGGTTTGCAGAGTTCCTGAGAGACGGAGTAAGAAATAGCATGGGAGTATAACTTTGTATTACAAAACTTCTTTGACTACTCTTGATATTGACCTCCTGTTTTTTTTATGTTAGAATTATGAAATTAATATACCTCGACCTTAACGTATTTGACCAAATTGAGAAGATTGAAAGATTAAATTATCAAGAAGCTGAACCTTATCAGTTGATTTTGGATTCTCTTCAGTCAGGTACTTTAACTACTGTTTACACCAACGCTCATATTAGTGATTTAATTCGTGCTTATAAAAGTCCATCTGGAGATACAACACAATTGGAAGGACATCTTCAACATATTAGCACTCTTACGAACAATAACTTTATGTGCTTATATGGTCAACAATCTGAAACTAAGCTTGAGCGAAAAGATGTATTTGAAGTTTTCAATTCGTCACTAGAAGACTCTTTAAAACCTCAAGAAACATCCTTCTCAGGTCTAATTGATTCAATAACTAGCGATGTTGATTTAGAATTAGTTGATGCAATACTTAATAAGACAATTGAAAGTATGACCACTTTGGTGACACAAGCTTTTCCTGATGACTTTATGAAAGCTTTTGAATTTCCATTGTATCAAAAAATGTTTCCAATCACATATTCATCAGGAGACATGAAAAATATGTTTGATGATTTATTGACTTTAAACACAAGAATAGGGCAAGACCCAGAAATGTATAGGGATTTGAAGAGAATGATGAATCCTGACAATTTTAACGAGTTTGCTAAGATGTTACCTCCTGGTCAAACGATTGATAAGAAAGAACTCAAGAAAAGCCTGAAGAAATATGATATAGATTCAATGCTGGAAACTTATGCTCCTGATGGCAAAACAAGTGACCATCCTTGGTATGATAAAATCACAAATCTGTATTCTAAAATTGATTTTAAAGGATTTAAGACTGACAAAGATTTTGATAACATGATTGACGATTCGAACCATACCTTTTATGGCTCACATTGTTATTTCTTTATAACTGAGGATACAAGATGTCACTATAAAGCGACTGAAGTCTATAAGCAATTGAATATTCCTACGAAAGTATTCACTCCGAAAGAGTTTCTTCAATATGTCAAAAGCCTGCAATCTAGTGCAGATGGGGCTTTAGACCCCCTCCCGTAAAATTGTGGTGATTTTGCAGTATAAGTCCCCCTTGAGGAGGGGTTTAGGGTCTGACGACTCTGACGAGTATCAGACTCCGTCAGAGGAGGTGGAGGTGGCCAGAATCAGCCCGGCGTCAGAAAACCAAAAAAACATAGCTTTACACCCTAAAAGAAATTTATGGCAACTACAGCGAAACTATTGGAAGACAGCCTGCTTGTTATCTGGAACGACAGAAACCCCGGCAATCGCCTGGCAGCAATGCAGCGAATCTACGCACCCAACATTCATTTTTTCGAAAGCAACGACGGAAAGCCCATCATTGGTTACGAAGCTATCAACGCACTGATCTCGAAATTGCAGGCCGAATGGCCGCTTGAGTTTGTATTCGAACTGAACAAACCTTCACAGGTAAACCACGCTTCGCAACTCGTTTTCCTGGAACCTGGGATTTAAAGGGGAAACACCGGTTGCCACCGGAATGGATGTAGCCATCATTGAAAATGACCGCATTCAGGCGCTTTACTTGTTTTTGGATAAGTGATTCCTCATGGGCCTGATCGATTGGTATGACGTGAAAAAGTTCAGGGATTGAGTAAACGATAAGATAGACTTTTTTCTCACCGCAAAGAAG
This sequence comes from Fluviicola sp., assembly GCF_039596395.1. Taxonomy (NCBI): domain Bacteria; kingdom Pseudomonadati; phylum Bacteroidota; class Flavobacteriia; order Flavobacteriales; family Crocinitomicaceae; genus Fluviicola; species Fluviicola sp. Next base: position 1,855,679 of record NZ_JBCNJT010000001.1, on the reverse strand, counting down.
AGCCAGCAATAGCTGGTGAAGACGAAGTATAGTCTGAAAGACGTGATACTAGGTAGAAGAAAAGAAGAGAGCAGAGTTCATCAATACCTCTGCGTCCTCCTTCTCTTTGCTGTTTTTATTAGGCAAGCCAAGCTGTTCCGCAGGCGCAGATCAAACCAAACCTATTTTCTTCGTGTACCTTCTGTGCTGAGCGGTTCAAAGAAAAAGAGTTACTACATTTGATCGTTATATCGTAATATCACGAAAACACGATAGTATGAAATATGATATCATGTTTAGTTGCGATTGCTGCCGGTGAGCCTCATCCCCGGATTCAAAGACAAATACAATGGACGAATTAATGATACGGCCCGCTCCGGCCGGTGATCTGGAACTTGTACGGAAAATAGGAAGTGAAACTTTCTACGAAACCTTTGCCGACAGCAATACCGAAGCAGATATGCAACATTACCTGGCTGTGAATTTCAGTCCGGAAAAGCTCCTGGCAGAATTGTCAAACCCCAATTCGCTGTTCTTCCTGGCATGGGATCGTGAAACACCGGTTGGTTACCTGAAACTGAATACCGGGGAAGCGCAGACGGATGTAAAAGAAGCCGTGTCGATAGAAATTGAGCGGATTTACGTGAAAGCCGCATACCATGGAAAAAAAGTGGGCCAGCTACTTTACGAAAAAGCACTGGAAATAGCCCGTGAACTCAACAAGGAATACATCTGGCTCGGAGTGTGGGAAAAGAATCCGCGGGCAATCCGTTTTTACGAAAAGAACGGGTTTATGGCATTCTCCAAACACCTGTTCCAATTAGGCACCGACGAACAAACCGATATCCTCATGAAAAAGACTTTGAAGGAATAAAACAAATGGGAATCGACTTACTATTTTGTTTCTCAGTTATTCATTACTTTTACAGCCGCAACATCAATGCTAATTTATATGAACCAACAAATCCTCCTTTATCTTTGTTTGATTTTTTCAGGAAGCATATTTGCCCAGTTTCAATGGGAAAATGTTCCTCAGGCAACACAATTCAGTCCAACAGACATTGAATTTATCGATCTTAATAATGGTTGGGCTTCTACAATTAACGGTTATATTGCACATACCAATGATGGTGGTGATACTTGGTCTCTTCAGGGAAATTATTCGGTGTATAATGGCTTGACCAGTATTGATATGCTTTCAACAACACACGGGTATGCGTCAGGATATCATGGCATCTTTGAAACTACAGACGGCTTAAATTGGAACGAGTTGATCAATGAGCCCAATGGCTACTTCCTTGAAACTCAATTTTTAAATGATACACTTGGTATCTTGATGTCAAATTATGAATTATTGAAAACAACGGATGGTGGACAAACCTGGGACACTATTTTTATCGAATCTGGTTATAACCTGTTTGCTTTGCAATTTGTGGATGAAAATATGATCGTAGCAGTTGGAAATGATTTGGGGTATGGAAACATTATTGTTTCACACGATGGAGGTTTAAGTTGGGATGAACCTGATGATGCTGCGGGTTTACCATTAACGGATGTTTATTTTACTACAAGTCTACTAGGTTATGCTGTTGGTCATAATGGAACTTACCTAACTACTGTAGACGGAGGATTAACCTGGCAGAATTCCACCCAGTTTCAAAACATGTTAAACCCATCCCCTTCAATCTATTTTATTTCCGAAATGACAGGGTTTGTACGTGCAAATAACAATCAATATTTTCAAACTACGGATGGTGGAAATACCTGGACAGACCTTTCCAGTCCAAAGAATCGAAATTTTGAGCAAACCTTCTTTTTGGATTCATTGCATGGATGGGCAACTTCTTCTGTCTTGACAGAAATTATAAGTACTTCTGATGGTGGACAAAGTTGGGCTTCTATGTATAACGGTTCAGGCTGGGAATTAACTGATGTTAAGTTTTCATCCGACAATGACGGGTGGGCATGTGGATTAGAAGGAACTATATTGCATACAACCGACAATGGGAGTAGCTGGTCACTTGTTGATTCACCTATTAGCAGCATGTATACAAAAATTGGTGTTGCAGATACACAAAATATTTGGGTAATAGGTGTTACAGGAGTGTCTTTTCATACTTCTGATGGAGGAGTTAATTGGGATTCTTACCAGTTTTTGTCAGGTGGTGATTTGATGGATATAGATTTTCCAACACCACAAGTCGGATATATTGCAGGACCATCATACATTCATAAAACTCTTGATGGTGGTGTGAACTGGACATCAGATTGGCATCCAGGGATAAATTATAATTCAATAAGCTTTTTGAATCAGGATACCGGAATGGTATGTACCACAGAGTTTATATTCAAAACCGTAGACGGTGGATCAACCTGGCAGAATATCACCCCAACTGTTGGTTTGAACGCCTACAACAGCATTGAATATCCTGCTACAGATACTGCTTATGCTGTAGGATACCAAGGAGTTATAGTGTCTACTTATGATGGTGGAATTACATGGACTCTGCAAAACTCGGGTACGACAAGCATATTAAAAGATATTACCTTTAGTTCTTCAACACATGGAAGGGTTTCAGGTTATGATGGTACGATTTTAGTAACATTGGATGCTGGTGTAACCTGGTTACCTGAGTCAACACCTTCACAGATTACAATATCAGCGGTTGCGAACACACCAGATAATCAAATAGGATGGGCATCTAAACAAGATGGAAACCTGCTTAAATTCCATTGTTCAACGGTTAATCCAGTAGAAATAATGACATATACGCTAAGTCCTGCAACTAATTGTAATGGTTCTGTAAAACTTTCTTCTGTTTCCAGTGAATCTTTTGCTACAACTGTTTCGGGCCAGAATAAGGTTATTGCTGGTTCTGGAAACCTTTCAGGATTTTGCGAAGGACTTTATTCCCTTGAAGGAGGATATACTTCCTGTGGAAACGATTTGGATGGATTATTTGTTGTGACAGATCCGAACCATTTTTATGGAACAACAGCTTATGCGGATTCGACTATTGCATATCGGTCCGGAAATGTGCAGGAATTTTGCGGTCAGCAACTGATCTTTACGTCATCCGCTAAACTCATCTCTGCGGCTTTCATCAATTCTTCCACCATCGAAGCACAGTGGGAAATTGTAACAGCTTCAGGTACATTTATAATTCCGGCACAATATCCTATTAATGGAAACGGAATGTATGCTATTCAACTGAGTCTTTATTGTGAAGGAAATACGTTTGAAGGCTTGATTGTTAACGAAAACATTTATATAGAAACTAATACAGTTACACTGAAAAATTCAGAATTGCAGACAGAGAATTTTTTTGCTTTTCCAAATCCAGCTTCCAGCCTGGTTACTCTTCGTTTTGAATCTGGTGCGGCAAAGTTGACTATCCGGGATATTAATGGGAAAGAGCTATTTTCAAAAGAAGTAGTATCTAATGATCAGATTGATCTTTCAGGATTTTCTAATGGGATTCTTCTTTTCGAGATTTCAACTGAGAAAGGAAGAGCAGTAAAACGAATGATTAAAAATTAGAACATTAAAAAGGAAGAAGTCCTGATGTTTTTATCAGGGTTTTTCTTTTATAGCAACTCACACATTCTCGCTCTGTTCTTCAGAAAGACTTTCAATGCTGAAAGTGTGCAGTTCTATACCAATTCTTCCCCGGCTGATTTCGAGACGAACCGCTACGAATATCCCTGCATCATTGCCATCGACGGGAACCAGATCGGTTTTCTGTGGTTTATGACCTAGAGCTTATTACCGCAAGAACTAAGAAAGAAGGAGGAAAGTGGTAAGTAAACCCTATTCCTCCGAAGAATAAAAAGCTGTGCCGCAGACGCAGATTGTACAAAGCACCTATTCCTCGTACTCTGAAAGATATAGCGACTGAAAATCTGCTATGTGTCCGCGCGCCTCGTGGTTACATCCCTTCGCACAATCCGTAGTTTGTATAACCGATCCCCTGAAACGTATAAGCCGGTTCTTTTCATCGGTGTCACCTTTGCAGTATCACTAATGGCAAGCAATTTTTTAAACAGACAACATGAAAAAGACCGTATTGATTACCGGAGCTTCTTCCGGATTCGGAAAAGAATCAGCCAAACTCTTTCACCAAAAAGGCTGGAATGTCATTGCAACGATGCGCTCTCCTGAAAAAGAAACCGAATTAACCGCATTGGAAGATGTACTGGTAGTAAAACTGGATGTTCAGGACCAGGAATCCATTCAACAGGCAGTGATTGCCGGTGTGGAGCGTTTCGGTACCATTCATGCGTTGGTAAACAGCGCCGGTTATGGCGCTATGGGTGTATTTGAAGCAGCTACCAGGGAGCAGATTCAAAACCAGTACGAGGTAAATGTATTCGGTACCATGATGGTAACACAGGCGGTATTGCCCGTAATGCGCAAAAACGGAAAGGGTTCTATTGTCAATATCTCTACCTTTGGCGGAGCCGTCGGGATGCCTTTCGCTACCCTTTATTCCAGTTCCAAGTTTGCCGTAGAAGGGTTCTCCGAAGCACTTTCTCACGAGGTCAGTGAATTGAATATTCAGGTGAAGATTGTGGAGCCGGGAAGCGTCAAAACCAATTTCAGGAACGGACAGCAGTTTATCCACAGCGATATCGAAGAATACAATACCATTATGGGAAATATCTACACCAAATTCGGTGCTTCAACTGCCCATTTGGTACAGGCAACACCCGGAGAAGTGGCTGACGTAATCTATGAGGCCGCCACCGATGAAAGTACCAGATTGCGCTACATCATAGGAGCTGATGCCCAATTTTACATCGACACGAAATGGAAGAACACGGAAGATCAGTTTGTGCGTACAATCCGTAGTTTTTTCTTCGGATAGGAAAATCATGGTAAATTGAGTGTATTTTCGGGAAACATGAAAAACAAGTTTGTTGATATCGGATCCATCACGGAAGTCCACCGGTTTTACAAATACGGAAAGCCAAAACATCCGCTCATTTCTGTTATTGACCTTACGCAAACACAGGTAGATCGCCCCGATGAGGAAGTTTCTTACCGGACTTCCTTTTACATCCTGATGTGTAAGAAAATAACAGGAACCTTGAAATACGGAAGATCTTACTATGATTTTGAGGAAGGTTCGCTGATGTTCACTGCTCCGGGTCAGGTCATTACTTCGGGGCCGGAAATGGAAATAGAAGAGGGGTGGGGCCTTTTTGTTCACCCCGACTTGCTGGCAGGAACAGATTTAGGCAGGAAGATCCGGGAATATTCTTTTTTCCACTACGAGGCCAATGAAGCCCTGCACGTGTCGGAAGACGAGAAACAGATCCTGCTCGATTGCCTGGGAAAAATAGTGAGGGAATACAGTCAAAATACCGACAAGCATACCAAAGAACTAATCGTTGACAACCTGCAATTGCTGTTGAATTACTGCAACCGTTTTTACGACCGGCAATTCTTTACCCGGGAGAAGGTAAACAACGACCTGGTGCAGCGCTTCGAAAAGTTACTGATCGCTTATTTTTCGCAGGAAACCCTGATTGATAAAGGCCTGCCGGATGTCGGGTATTTTGCCTCCAAACTGAGCCTTTCTTCCAACTATTTGTCCGATTTACTGAGCAAGCATACCGGTAAAAGCACCCAGGAGCATATCCACCTTCAACTGATAGAACGGGCCAAGAACATGCTTTGGGGAAATGCTAAAACGATTGCTGAAATTGCTTATGAACTGGGATTTGAATATCCTTCACACTTCACCAAACTATTCAAAAGCAAAACGGGTATGTCGCCGAGTGCCTGGCAGAAATCGAATTGAAAATAAGCATGCAAAGATGCATGAACGTTATAAACTCATTCTCATTAATTCGAAGCGATCAGCCGCGGCTGATCTGCTTTGGATTCTCGCACTGTTTTCGTATCTTCATTCAAACCAATAGTTCCGGAGATTATGAACAACGAACTCAATGCATTTCTTTATTTCAATTACGACGTCATCTGGTGCAAAGTCTTTGAGATCCGCCCGGTAGAAGAAATTTCTGAGACGGATGAACGCACCAATGAGCTCATTCGTTCTTACCGTGCAAATCCTTCGAACGACGAACTGGCCATGCGTCTGTTCGATGTATTTATTGAAGGAGCACTGGGAACAGTTCATACTCCGGAAGATTTTAACTACGACCTGCTGCTCGGTACCGAATGGCGCCATATTCCGCAGCCGGAAGCAGAATCGTTTACCGACCTGCTCATTACCGAATCCGAAAAAACACACACGCATTACCTGGAAGAGCACGAAACGATCAACAACGATCCGCTGGAATGGAAAGCCTCCAACAAATGGGTCGATTACAGTCAGGTAAAAGAACTGTTCTTCGGAAAGACTTTCAATGCTGAAAGTGTGCAGTTCTATACCAATTCTTCCCCGGCTGATTTCGAGACGAACCGCTACGAATATCCCTGCATCATCGCCATCGACGGGAACCAGATCGGTTTTCTGTGGTTTATGACCTAGAGCTTATTACCCCAAAGAACTAAGAAAGAAGGAGGAAAGTGGTAAGTAACGCTGTTCCTCTCCGAAGAATAAAAGCTATGCCGCAGGCGTAGATTAACTGATACAACATCTCTGCGTTCTCCTTTTCTTTGCGGTTTATTTAATCTTTGTAACTATGCGATCAGTGGAAGAAAAAGCTATGCCGCAGGCGTAGATCAGTTATCACCAATTCCTTTGTGCGCCGGTGGGCCATTCATTCTATCACACCGAAATACTCCAAAGCCTTCCAAATCCCATCTTCATCCGCATCGGTGGTGATGTAATCTGCTGCCGATTTGACGTTGGCACCGGCATTTCCCATGGCTACACCGATCCCGGCGTATTGCAACATCGTGATATCGTTCCCGCCATCGCCAAAGGCCATCGTTTCGGATACATCCAGTCCGAAGTAGCTGCAAAATAGCTCCAGGCCGATTTTCTTACTGATCCCGGCCGGGTTCACATCGGCAAAAAGTGGAGTCCAGCGGGCGGCAACGCAATCCGGCATCACGGTTTGCATGAAAGCCGCTTCTTCTTCAGGCCCGATAAAAACATTTGCCTGCAACACATTGCCAATGTCCGGGTTTGTCCGGTCAAGTACTGGTGGAACCGGCAGTTTCAGCTTGGTTTGACTGGCAATTATTTCCGGGGTTACCAGGTTCACGGCAACTGTGTTTTCATACATGAGCACAAAATTGATTTCCCGGTTTTCCGTGTAATGCAGTAAACGGGAAATGCTATCCGGTGAAATGGTGTATCTCGACAATTGATTACCGTCCTTGTCATAGCAGGCACTGCCGTTAAATGTCACGTATCCGTCGAATCCCAGGTGCCGGATAGGAGTGACCGCCTGGATCGAACGGCCGGTAGCAACAATGACCCGGATTCCCTGTTCCTGCAATTTTTGAATGGCCAGCACAGCCGATTCAGGAATGGTACGTGTATTAAAACTGATCAATGTTCCGTCAATGTCGAAAAAAACAGCTTTGATGGTTTGTTGTTTGTTGAAATCAGAAGTGGGTGTCGTTGTGGAATCAGTATTTGGATTTTTTTCTTGCATAAAGTTGAACTCTCAGTAATCCCAACGGGCAAAGCGGGGTTTTATTGCTTGAACTGCTTTGGATTGTCCTTCTGTCTTTGGACTTCCCAACAAACCTTTTTGGACCTCGCAACAAAGTTCGGAGCAGGCAATCTTCGGACCTTTGTCGTATCAAATAAAGACCAGATGAAAGAAGAAAAAGCATACGTCATTACCGGCCCTACATCCGGAATCGGATATGAAACCGCATTGGAACTCGCTAAACACGGAACGGTTGTCCTGGTGGGGCGTAACCGCAATAAACTGGAAGAAGTCAAAAGAACGATCAACGAACGCGGCCAGGATGCCGCAATGGTGGTGTGCGATGTTTCCGATATCATTAGCGTAAAGCATGCTGCTAAGGAAATCGCGTCACTCGGGCTTCCGATCGCAGGGTTGCTGAATAACGCCGGGATCATGCCTCAAAAAGCCTTGAAAAATGCGCAGGGCTGGGACTTGACCTTCGCCACCAATTACCTGGGAGCATTTGCATTGACAGAAGCACTGGTACCACATCTTCCGGACGGGGCCAACGTGGTTTTCATCGGTTCGGCCATAGAAGATCCCGAAAGGAAACCGGCTAAAGTGATGGGAATGAAAGGCGGGCAATACCTTTCTGCCGAATCAAGCGCCAAAGGAATCTGGAAACCCGGCGGAGCAAAAATGGCCGGAATAGATGCCTATGCAACTTCCAAACAATGCGTATTGGCCGCCGCTATGGTCCTGGCTCGCGAAACGCCCCGTCTGCATTTCAACGTCATAGAACCGGGAATTACTCCCGGAACAGGCCTTGGCAACAACGGAAACCGCTTCGTGCATTTCCTGATGGGAAGCATGATGCAATTGATGATGCTCCTTCCTGCATTTTCGCGTTACAAAAGCACCCCGAAGAAATCCGCCAAAGTGATCTCGGATGTGGTAACGGACACCTCGGGCAGAACCGGTGTTTACTTCGACCAAAAAGGAAATCCGATGCAGGGTTCCGTTTTGTCGCGCAGCAAAGAGTTCCAGGAACGCGTGGTTCTGGAAACACGGGCTTTGTTGGAAAAGTATTCCTAAATTAGAACAGCAAATGGACGATTCACACATGCATTACGTGGGGAAAGAAATTTCCCCGGAGCAATTCGTTGCCGAGCATACCTTGGCTTATATCCTCAAAGGTGTAATGAACATCTATGACGGAACAAAGCAGGTGTCTCTCTACTCGGGCGATTGCTGCATTGCTCGAAAGAACAGGTTGGCGCGTTACAATAAGGAGCGGATCAACAACGAGTTGGAAAAGGTATTTGTCTTCTTCGACAAAGATTTTCTCAAACGCTTCCAGGAAAAGTATGGCTTCTCTAAAACCGGCTTTCCATCTGCTGAATCGCTGATACCGGTTGAATCCGGTCAATTGTTGGATACCTTCATGCAATCCCTGCTTCCTTACTATCACCGCGGGAAAATCGAAGAACCTTTCGCAGACCTGAAACGGGAAGAATTGTTACTCATCTTGCTGCGCAAACAACCCGATCTCGCAGGGCTTTTCTTCGATTACGGAATCCCGGAAAAGATTGACATAGAAGCCTTCATGAACCAAAACTTCCGGTTCAACGTGAGCATTTCCCGCTTTGCCTTCCTGACCGGGAGAAGCATTTCCGCCTTCAAACGCGACTTCAAGGAAATCTTCAACGACACCCCGAACCATTGGCTAAAACAAAAAAGACTGGAAGAAGCCAACTTCTTACTATCCAAAAAAGGCCGGAAACCCTCCGAAATCTATCTGGAACTCGGCTTCGAAGACCTCACACATTTTTCCTACGCCTTCAAAAAACACTTCGGAGAAACTCCTTCGGAGGTTAGTAGGAGAAGAGAGGGGGAATGAGAAACCAAAGCAGATCAGCTGTGGCTGATCGTTTCGGATTAAATGAGAGTGAAGTTTTGGTCTGATGTTAGTTTTAAATCACCCTTTTAAAGAATATGAATCCCTCCCGGGAGCGATTGAATCTTTATGTTGTATTGGTCAATTTTAGTATATGATATTCAAAAGTCATATATCAGAAAAAATGTAACCAATAAACTTAAAATTATGAGCATTAAAATGACATTTATTAGTCTGTTTATTACGGTGAATCTGCAAACATTCGGACAAGATTGCAAGTGCACAGAACTACTGCAAGATGGGTTATATTCATTTACTAAAATGACCAGAACAGACTCTTTTAGTAAAGATTTGAGAACCTACTATTTATCGGAAACCTTTAAATCAGATATGAGAAGCGGAAAATGGGGAGGCTCTCTAACTATTCCTATCAAAGGAATTCCTTTTTCAATTGGAATGAATGATTCGGAGGAAAAATTTTCAGAATTAAGAACAAAGCTTTTAGAAATAAGTGAGTTGAGTATTGATGAAGGAAGTGTTCAGGCGTCCTTTGGTTCGATTCCTAATACAAGTTTGTATGATGCGTTTGTTGAATGTACGAGAATTTGTGTTAATCCGGGATCAGGATTTATTCAGGGTAAGAACCTGGAAACAGAAGATGCTGTTGTATTTACCATTTATTACAGACCTTCCTCACCCAGTGACCCGATGCCTGTTGTGAAAAATTTTAGTGTACTTCCGGAAGGAAGTGTTATAAGTGGAAATGTGAGCGTTAATCAACCTTTAGAAAGCTTTACTACATTAATCACTTGCAAAAGGCCTTTGGATAAAGATTTGATTTTAACACTTCAAACCGATAGAGGAGCTATTTCCAGTAAAGCTTACGCTTTGGAAAATATATCTTCAAACAAAGAACTTCCAATAGGAACTATTGTTATTTCTTATTTAAACTTTGAGCAATTTAATGCTGCAACAAAAAATAACGAAAAAAGTCCAGGGGGAATCTGGACTTCAAACAAAAGTAAATGGGCTCCTTGTGATGGACGTCCCATTCCGAATTCAAAGTTTCAAACATTAACATCACAGTCTCAGATACCGGATTTAAGGGGAATGTTCCTTAGAGGACTGAATACTTTTGATCCTAACCAACCTGTTCCTCCTGTTTCTGCAAATAAAGCTGATCCAGATGCCAGAATTGTCGGAAGTTATCAATCTGATGAGTTAAAATCTCATAAGCATACATTTTCATATTTGAAACCGAAACAAAATGATAGTAAGGGCGCAAGTGGAAACCATAAAGTGTCAGACACCGATGTTACAAATACAGGCAAAACAAATGCGACGGGTGGTGCAGAAACCCGTCCCAGGAATATTGCCGTGTATTACTACATAAAGATTAATTAGGGCTATATGGCAGTAAAAATATGGAAGAGCATCAAGTTTGGTGCTCTTTTTTGTTTTTCAAAATATGACGGATCGGGTAAATGCAATTAATATACCTCTTTCCGGATTCACGAATCACTCCAGGGAGGGATTGATGCCTTTTTTTCTTTGAATCACCTTTGCTTCCAGATAGTTACCAAAATATTCACTAAACAAATGAAATCATGAAAAGAATTTTACCATTCGTATTTGTCCTGTTAGCACAGTTGGTTTACGGACAATCTACCAGGGATGTGATCGAAAGTCCGAGATCCAAAGACGGCAATATTTATTTCGATCAAGACTTACAAATGTCCTTAATACCAGGAAAAGTTAAATTTTCCAGGATCAAAAAAGGCCAAGTTATTAGCATTAAAAGGAGCGAAGACCATGAGGCACAATCGGATGCCGGTAAACGTGAATTTGCTGTTTATGTAAAAGCTTATAATCCATTGAATTATTCGTTAAACAGTTCCAGTAAGGTTATTGTAGATTCTCTGAACTACCGGTTGAATACCGCTCTGGAAGAAATGTGGAAAATACTGGATGCCTATAAAGGAAAAACACAGGAGAATGGGTTTATAAAAAGCATAGAATGTCCTGAAAAGTGTCATTGTCCACATGATTCCATTCTAAACATTCAGTTATTAGCTGTTTTTGAGCTTTTTCGAAAAGAACAAAAAAAATCGAAAGACTATGTGGAATGGTCCAAACAATTGATTGAATTCGATTTCGCCTCGAAACGCAGTACTAGTGATCAACTGATTCAAATGGAGTTGAACTTGAAAGTTGCAAAAGATAGTTACAAAGAACTCTATGATAAGGTGGACGTTGTTAGAACGGATATTCTGAAGAAGCTTGATGGCACTAATACCCAGTGTGCTATATCACTTGAAGTGTGGTTGAATAAAGTGAATCGGATAAAAGGGTTAATCGACGATCAAAAAAAATTCCTGGATAATTTCGAGCGGTTATTACAACAAATGCAAAAAACAATCAAAAGTTGGAAATCACATGAAGTAAATGGCACTTGGTTTATTCTGGTTGAGGAAGGAAATGTATCAAGGGATTCAAGTGTACTTGTTACTGTGAGTATGACAGAACATCTTATGAGTATCGATGGAAATAATCAGTTACGATTAGCTGATTCTAAAGAAAAAGCAATTGCTTCGATTCACTTAATATGGCACCGGAATTTTGTGCCGGAAGTTAGTGCGGGAGTTTACTATTCCTTACAATCTCAAGACTCGTACAACATGGCAGCCGACGGCTCAGGTGGGGGAACCATTGTACAAATCGGACAAAGAGACTTTGAAGGAATTGCAATTTCTTCCATGCTGAATTTTTATCTCAATAAACAGGATTGGAGAGTCTTACCTTTTTGGCAGGTTGGATTAGGGCTGCAAAAAGAAATGCCCTTATTCATGTGTGGATTGGGCACTCGTTTCGGGCTAAAAGACCGGGCATTCTCTGTAGCTTGTGGTTTATCGTTAACTGCAATTAAGGGATTGGATGATCTGAATGTAGGAGATGTTGTTAAAGATGAATCCGAAATTAAAAGTGATCTACGTTATCAGTTTTCCGGTCCGAAATTCTACTTCGGAATCCAGTTCCATTTCTAAATACCCCATAATTCTTAAACACTATGAAAACAACAAACATCATTATTTGTGTATTAGCTGCTGTGGTTGTTACATTGAGTATTATTCTATTTCGAACTCTTCAGGATGATCGTCAATATGTCACTTCGACAAAAGAGGTGGCTCAATTCGAATCAGAAAAGACTTCAGTCAATTTTAGTGAACGATCTTTCTCTTCTTCGTTGCAATTAGATAAGGAATTACATAGGTTACTTTGTAATGCTACAACTATTCAAAACGACGGAGAAGAAATTAAAGCTGATTCCGCTAAAAAAGAAATCGCAGCTTTTGAAGCACATTTTGGTGCTGATGATGTAAAGGCTTTTCATTTGGGTTTGGTCACCCTGGATTCCATGCTTACGAAAGCAAAAAGGTATAACAAAACACCCGCAGGTATTCAAAGCCCGATCAAGGGACTTCGTTTTTATAGAGCTATTTCTACAAGAATAATGCCCGGTGGACTTCCTGTTACGAACAAATTTGACCTGGTTATTTATCCGACATTATCAATGGACGTGGATTTAACTACAGGGCCAATCTACGGGCATACACGACCATGTCCCAGATTGTGTAAATAAATGCGTGTAAGAAGTTGTCTGAATATCATTTAGATTATTTATTTTCAGTACCATAGAAACTTAAACTACAATTCATGAAAACAAAAAATCTAGTTATCGGCATATTAACTATTGCCGTTGTAATTCTTAGCGTATTACTTTTTCAGAAAAAAAGCAAAGAATGTCCGGATAATGATCCAACAGGAAACAGATCGGTAGCATGTCAGTTCAGTTCTACAGATTCATGTTGTGTTGATATTACTTCACGGATAGATGATATTTTTATCTCTGAAAATGGGTGTTATCAACCGGGAGAACTTTATGGAAAAGGTTTTCAAAAAAAAGATACAATCTACCTGCGAAAGCTTATAAAAGAAGGAAAGGATCGGAACAAGTTCAATCAAATCTATGGATATCAAATTTCCATTGATCATATTTATGAAATGTATGATGCTATAGAGCTTTTCAATAAATCTAAGATTAAAAGAAATAAGAAGATTTTAAAGGTTGCAGGCTTACGTTTTTACGAAGCCGTCTCAGAGAGAACGATTAAAGGACAATTAAAAAGAAAGGTTGATTTGGTCATGATTCCTTACTTATCCAGTGGGGAGGATATATTCCTGATTGATGATTTACCACACACTTTAGATGAAGAGATTAAAGCATATACTTATTTCAGACCTTGTCCGAGATTGTGTTCAGATAAGAAAATATACATTCATCAATAAACAAAAAGAAGCCCGATTTCGGGCTTCTTTCTCCTTGAAAATCTTACATTTAGCAGGTGACGCTGAAAGAAATAACGATACTAATCGCTGATTGGTCGGATTATATGATCCTTCCTGTTTTTGCTGTGTCATTATTCACTGTTCGAAGGAATAACTATTTTACAATTCTAAGTGCTTATTTGTTTTGTCTGGCTCCCTGGATGATTGCTTCTAAAATCACGGCAGATCATAAAATAGCTAATTATTACCTCTATCACATCATCGGATTGGTAGAACTGATATTTACTTTTTTGCTTTATCTAAGTTTGGATTTGAAGAAATATTGGAACATCATTTTTGGGATTGTATTGGTTGCATATTTAGTAGATTCGGGCTATCTGCTTGTGCATAACAGAGAAGAAATAAACAGTGTAGGACTTGCATGTTGTATGTTTTTTATGATGGCATTGGGATTCAATTTTATTTGGAAACTCTATCAGGAAGAAAAAGTAGAATACCTGGGATTCTATCCACATTTCTATATCAGTGGTGGATTGACTGTTTTTGCTTCGGGAGCCTTTTTCGGTTACCTGCTCATAGCCCGAATGACCCATGAAATCGTTCCGGAAGAAAATTTTGATTATTCATGGATCATCATCTCAGGCTTTACTTATATTAAATTCATTTTGATTGTGTTAGGAATTTTTGTGGAGAGAAAGTATGCAAAATGATTTGACAATAGTATTAATCGGAACAACGGCTATGGTGCTGGTGGTTGTGAGTTTGTTCGTGTTTACTTTTTTGTATCAGCGGAAGATGCGTAAAAGGCGGACTGAACTCCGGGAAATTGAAAAACTTCTGAAAGCGGAAGAATTAAACGCTGCTTATGCTTTGCTGGAAGGACAGGATAAAGAACGTGAGCGGATTGCACAGGATCTGCATGATCGTTTGGGCGGACAGCTTTCTACAGTCCAGATTTACCTGGATTTATTGGAAAAGAGTCACATTACTCCCGAACAGGAAAGATTGCTGGAGATTCTTCAGCGTGAAATGAAGACATCCATTCAGGAAATGCGGGCTATAGCGCACAACCTGGGGAATTCTACCCTGAATTATTACGGGCTGAGTAAGGCACTGGAACATTTGTGCCGGGTCATTCGCGATTCGAAAAAGATCGATATGGATTGTTACATCACCTTGGAAAGTAATATCTCACAGGAACTGGCAAAAGATGTATACCAAATGATCCAGGAATTAATTACCAATACGCTACGGTATGCACATGCCTCCAAAATCCGGTTAGAAGTTACGGGAATACAGGAAGAATTAACAGTTATTTATGAGGATAACGGTATTGGTTTTGATCCGGAGCAGCTTTCGCCCGGAATGGGGCTGAAAAGTATTCAAACACGCTGTCAGAAACATAAAGGAACTTTTCACATGGAATCTTTGAATAAAGGTGCTACATTTATTATTGAAATACCACTATATGGAAACGCTTAAAACCAATATCCTCATTGCCGACGACCACTCCATTGTGGCAGGCGGAATAGAAGCTATCCTGAATACGGCTGAGCATTTAAATGTTATTGGAGTTGTAGACAATGGACAAAAAGTACTGAATACGGTTGCAGAAAATCAGATTGATCTGGTTTTATTGGACATCAATATGCCGGTTATGAATGGGATAGAATGTACCAAACAATTAAAGGCTCAATACCCCGATACGAAAGTAATTGTCATTACCATGTACAATCGTAAACAATTCATTCGCGAATTGTTTGAAGTGCAGGCCGACGGATGCATTTTAAAGAGCAACTCGGGGAAAGAGCTTTTAACGGCCATTGAAAGAGTGATCTCCGGAAAAACGTATTTCGATCAATTAAACGATTTTATCGATGCGCCCCGGGAGTTTAAGGAGTTCAGACTGAGTGAACGGGAAATTGAGATTATTGAACTGATCGCTGAAGGATACACCAGTAAAGATATCGGAACCCGGCTTTTTATTTCCGAACATACGGTGAAAACACACCGCAAAAATATCTTTCAAAAGACCAATGTGGGCGATTCCGATGAACTGGTCAAATGGGCTATGAACAACAAGCTTATCCGTTAATATAGCCCCAATCCATTTTAATCCGAAGAAATCAGCTGCGACTGATCTGCTTTGGTTTCTCATGCTGTTCTGTTTCTGTTTTTCCCATTTTTTTTCGTAAATTCAGGATGAATTCCTTATGAATTATGCGTATGAATAAGCTCACCAAAAATTACATCGGATTGCGGTTGAAACAGCGGGAAACGTTTTCTCATAAGGGCGATCATGGCCATGCATTGTTGATAGCCGGGAAAAAAGGAATGATGGGAACTGCCGTTATCGCTGCAAAAGCAGGACTAAGGGCAGGAGCGGGTTTGCTGACAGTTTGTGTCCCCACGGAAGAACGCTTCATGTTGCAAACGGCTGTTCCGGAGGCAATGCTCCTGATGCGTGAAGAAGGCCATTACCAGGTAGAGCGCTTTTCTGCGGTGGGAGTAGGGCCGGGAATCGGCACGGATGAACTGGCAGAAGAAATGCTGGTTTCGGTATTGGTTCAGGCTAAAACTCCGGTGCTGCTGGATGCAGATGCGCTGACCATTATTTCACACAATAAAAAATTGCTGGATTGTGTCCCGGAAGGAACAGTTCTCACTCCGCATGCCGGCGAATTTGACCGGCTGTTCGGAGAGCATACATTGCAGGAAGACCGGATCCAAACCGCTAAGGAGAAATCTGCCGCATATGGAATAATCATCGTTTTGAAAGGGCATCATACCGCCATTATCAAAGATCAGGAAGTGGTGTATAATACAACCGGTAACGCAGGTTTGGCAAAAGGAGGTTCCGGCGACGCGCTGACGGGAATCATTACCTCTTTTTTAGCCCAGGGGTATGAACCGTTCGATGCCGCGAAGCTCGGAGTATACCTGCACGGTTTGGCAGCAGATATAACCCTGGCGGAACAAAGCGCAGAAAGTATGTTAATTACCGATGTCATAGCGAATTTGGGCAAAGCGTTTAAACAAATCAGAGAATGAGAAAATCCTCATTCTGATTCTGATTCTCATTCTGATTTTCACTACATTTATCCCGATGAATAAATTGAAGAAAGCATTTGTATTGTTTCTGGTACTGGTAGTTGCACTGCCTGACGGAACAGTACACGCTTTTTCATTCATCCCGAAATTCATTACCCATTACAATCATCACAATAGGGAGCATCACAAAATCGGCCTGATAGCATTTATCGGCGAGCACCTCAGAAGTAATGAAGAGCACGACAGGCACGAGCACCACGGTGATGAGCAGGAAAACTGCCCGTTCTCACACAATCATACCACTACGCAACTGATCTATATTTTAAGGAAAGAACCACCTTTTATTCTCGCAAATTCAGCACCGGTCAACGACCAGGAAAAGTCTGAATTACCCGATTACCGGTTTACCTTTTCCGAATACAACGGAAGCATCTGGCAACCGCCTAAGATTTGAACAACTGCATTGTTCAAGTTCAAAAAGTTTAAAAGGTTCCGGTTTTGATCCTCTTTGAACATTTTGAACCCTTTTTAACCTTTAATTTTATTTTATGCTGGATGCAATTATTCGCTTTTCCATCCGGAATAAGCTGATTATAGGCATGCTGATGCTTGCCTTAGTAGGCTGGGGAAGTTATTCGTTAACACGGCTTCCCATTGATGCAGTACCTGATATTACCAATAATCAGATACAAATTATTACTTCCGCTCCCTCGCAGTCGGCGCAGGATATCGAGCGTTTGGTCACTTATCCCGTTGAACAGTCGGTTGCTACCGTCCCGAATGTGGAGGAAGTGCGTTCCTTTTCCCGTTTTGGACTGAGCGTGGTAACCATTGTTTTTGAAGACGGAATAGATATTTACCAGGCGCGCCAAATGGTGTCGGAACGCTTGACAACCGTTGTAAACGATATTCCGGCTGGTGTCGGAAGGCCGGAGTTGGCTCCTGTAACAACCGGTTTGGGAGAAATCTACCAATATACCATTCATGCCGGAAAAGGCTACGAAAAAAAATACGACGCGATGGAGTTGCGGACTATCCAGGATTGGATCGTGCGCCGTCAGTTGCTGGGCGTAAAAGGTGTTGCCGATGTGAGCAGTTTCGGAGGGTACCTGAAGCAGTATGAAATTGCTTTGAACCCGGATAAACTCAACAGCCTGGGAATTACCATTTCGGATGTTTTCAATGCATTGGAGAAAAACAATCAGAATACAGGAGGTGCTTACATCGACAAGAAACCGAATGCGTGGTACATCCGCAGCGAAGGATTGATCGGGGGTTTGGAAGACATCAAACGGATCGTAGTCCGGCAGATGGATAACGGCCTGCCGGTTTTGGTCCACGATGTGGCGCAGGTCCGCTATGGAAATGCCATTCGGTATGGTGCACTAACGTACAACGACAAAGGGGAAGCTGTAGGCGGCATTGTGATGATGCTGAAAGGAGCGAATTCCTCCCAGGTCATATCGGCTGTCAAAGAACGCATCGAACAAATCAAAAAGACCTTGCCAGAAGGAGTTCGGATCGAACCTTTCCTGGACCGGGCAAAACTGGTCGACAATGCCATTGGCACCGTTTCCAAAAACTTGCTGGAAGGAGCGTTGATCGTCATTTTCATCCTGGTAGTATTTCTCGGGAATTTCCGTGCAGGACTGATCGTTGCATCGGTTATTCCACTGGCAATGCTGTTTGCAATAGCCCTGATGAATTTATTCGGTGTTTCCGGAAACCTGATGAGCCTGGGGGCAATTGATTTCGGGCTGATTGTAGACGGAGCGGTAATTATCGTAGAAGCTACGCTGCATCATATCCGCATTTTGAAACCCGGAAGGAATCTCACACAAGCGGAAATGGATACGGAAGTGTATGCTTCCGCCAGTAAGATCCGTTCGTCGGCTGCTTTCGGGGAAATCATCATCCTGATTGTGTACCTGCCGATCCTGGCTTTGGTTGGAGTGGAAGGCAAGATGTTCAAACCGATGGCACAAACCGTTTCTTTCGCGATTTTGGGTGCTTTCATTTTGTCCTTAACCTACATTCCAATGATGAGCGCCTTGTTTCTAAGTAAAAAAACGGAACACAAACGCAACTTTTCAGATCGCCTGGTCGACGGAATCCAGCGCATATACGAGCCGCTGATCAAAAAGTCTTTGGGGATTCCCAAATGGGTTATCGGTTCGGCAGTGGTGTTTTTTGTCGCTTCCCTGTTCCTGTTTACCAGGTTGGGAGCAGAGTTCCTTCCGTCGCTGGACGAAGGTGATTTTGCTGTGGAAACCCGCGTGATGCTGGGAAGCAGTTTGGAAGAAACGATCGATGCATCTAAAAAAGGTTCGCGGATTTTGCTGGACCGTTTCCCGGATGAGGTGGAAATGGTGGTAGGTAAAATTGGCTCGGGAGAAATTCCCACCGATCCGATGCCTATTGACGCTTGCGACCTGATGGTTATTCTCAAAGACAAATCACACTGGAAGAAAACCGGTAACAAGGAAGAACTGGCGGATCTGATGGCCAAAGAACTGGAAGATATTCCCGGAGTCACTTTCGGTTTCCAGCAACCGATCCAAATGCGCTTCAATGAGTTGATGACCGGCGCCAGACAGGATGTGGTCGTAAAGGTTTACGGAGAAGATTTGGATATGCTTACGGCTTACTCCAAAAAGATTGCAGGAATTGTAAATACCATCGACGGAGCGACTGATTTGTACCTGGAAAATGTCAGAGGGGCACGCCAGATTCTCATTTCTTACGACCGGGATGCGTTGGCGCGTTTCGGGTTGAATATTGAAGACATCAATACGGTGGTAAATGCTGCTTTTGCAGGGAAATCAGCTGGTTTGGTATATGAAGGTGAAAAGCGTTTTGATGTGGTGGTGCGTTTGGAAAAAGAACTGCGCACGAGTATCGAAGATGTTCAGAACCTGTATGTGAAAGCTCCGAATGGCAATCAAATTCCGCTTTCACAGGTAGCAACGGTTCGTTTTGATGATTCGGCTCCTGTCCAGATCCAGCGCGATGATGCCAAGAGAAGAATCACGATCGGGTTCAATGTGCGTGGACGCGATGTGGAAAGTGTGGTGAAAGAATTGCAGCAAAAAGTGGATCAGCAGGTGGCTTTTAATCCTGGATATTATCCCACTTACGGCGGAACGTTTGAAAACCTACAGGAAGCCCGTGGTCGCTTGTCCATTGCAGTGCCTGTTGCCTTACTGCTTATTTTCGTGTTGCTTTATTTCACATTTAGTTCGATTCGTCAGAGTTTATTGATCTTTTCAGCCATTCCGCTTTCTGCGATAGGTGGAATCATTGCACTTTGGCTGCGGGATATGCCTTTCAGCATTTCTGCCGGTGTCGGATTTATTGCCCTGTTCGGTGTGGCGGTTCTCAATGGAATTGTATTGATCGGAGAATTCAATCATTTGCAAAAACAAGGAGTGGAAAATGTGAAAGAGCGTATCTTGCTGGCAACACAAACACGCCTGCGACCGGTAGTTATGACTGCTGCCGTGGCATCTCTCGGATTCCTGCCCATGGCGCTTTCACACGGAAGCGGTGCGGAAGTTCAGAAACCGCTGGCAACCGTGGTAATCGGTGGATTGATCACGGCTACGCTGTTAACGCTGATTGTCCTTCCGTGTATTTATTACTTGACGAATAAACCCAAAACGATGAACAGAAAAACAACCGTTCCCAAATCCATCGGCATGCTGATTCTCGGAGTATTGCTTGCAAAGTCCGGTTTCGGGCAAACGGCACTTTCCCTGGATTCTGCTTTGCAAATCGCTTATGCGAACAATCAAAATCTGCAGGCAAAATCGAAACAGGTTCAATATTACGAACAGCTGAAGAAAACGAGCAGCGAATTGCCTAAAACGGACGTGAGTTTAATGATCGGTCAGTATAACAGCTATTACAGAGGCGACAATAATATCACGGTTACACAGACCATTCCGTTCCCCACGGTGTTTGTAGCGAAATCAAACCTGGCAAGTTCACAGATCAAAGGAGCATCTATGCAATTGGCTGTTTCCAAAAATGAATTGACCTTTGAAATCCGGCAATTGCATACCCAAAATGCGTATTGGCATTCGTACAAAAAAGGGTTGATGAAGCAGGATAGTATTTTGCAGCGATTCGCAAAAGCAACCGGGTTAAACCATCGTGCGGGTGAAGGCTCATTGCTCGAAAAAACAAAGGTTGAGACGCGTTTGAATGAGATCCGGAGCAAACAGTTACAGGTAGATGCAGAATTGACCGCTATAGCCA
The DNA here is from genome assembly GCF_039596395.1 of Fluviicola sp. Classification (NCBI taxonomy): domain Bacteria; kingdom Pseudomonadati; phylum Bacteroidota; class Flavobacteriia; order Flavobacteriales; family Crocinitomicaceae; genus Fluviicola; species Fluviicola sp. Next base: position 1,834,585 of record NZ_JBCNJT010000001.1, on the reverse strand, counting down.
GCAGGCTGCAGTTTTTACTGGGCTCAAAGATTCCGGTGCGGTTCAATTCGGACGAACTGGTGCCGCTCAAAACGGTTCCGATCGGGGATACGGCTGCATTGAAAAATAATCCGCAGGCCCGTTACCTGGAACAACAGGTTTCGATTGCAGAGCAGGAACGCAAATTAGCCGTTAATTCGGCACTCCCGGAATTGAAAGTGGGATATTTCAATCAAACCCTCTACGGAAGTTTGCTGTCGGAAAATTCCACGCAGCTTGCCGGGCGTTCTGACAGGTTCCAGGGATTCCAGGTCGGATTAACTATTCCGCTTTGGTTTGGCCCGGATATCAGCAAATCGAAAGCCGCAGCTATTAACCGCGATGTCAAAAGCCTGGATTACGCCAATTATGTAAGCGGGTTGCAAAGCGAATATGAGAAGGCGCTGATTAAAGTGGAAGCCAGCAGGAATTTAATGGAATATTACCTCAACGCAGCGATCCCGAATGCGAAACTGATCGAACAGCAATCCCTCAAATCCTTTGAGTTGGGTGAGATCAATTTTACGACACATTTATTAAATACAGAACAAATCATTGCTATCAATGAAGGATATTTAAAAGCAGTAAATGACTACAATTCAAACCTGCTTTACCTGAATTACCTGATGGCTGAATAAGAAACAAAGTTCAAAAAAAGTTCAAATGTTCAAGCGTTCAAAATCAAAGTTTTGAACCTTTTGAACCGGTTGGAACTTTTAACCTTATAAATAAAGACATGAAAACAAATTGGATCATATTTATTGCATTTGCGGGATTACTTTCCTCCTGTGGAGGCGCTGAAACAACTACCGGGAAGGAGGAAGCACATCACGAAGAATCTGCAGAGACGGTGGAACTCACCGAAGCTCAATATGCATCTGCTGAAATTTCCCTGGGAACGATTGAAAAACGTAGCATCAGTGGGGTGATTTCCGTAAATGGCTTCCTGGATGTGCCGCCTCAGAGTAAAGTTTCCGTTTCCGCACCGATGGCGGGCTTTGTGAAATCCACCCAGTTGTTGCCTGGCTCTAAAGTGGCGAAAGGGCAGGTGGTAGCCATCCTGGAGAACCAGGATTATATCCAGCTGCAGCAGGAATACCTGGAAAATTACGGGCAATTGGAATACCTGAACTCGGAATACGAGCGGCAGAAAGAATTGGCCAAAGAGAATATCAACGCCCGGAAATCACTGGAGCAGGCCAAAGCCAATTACCTGTCGGCAAAAGGCCGTATTGAAGGATTGAGATCGCGGCTGGAATTGCTGAATATCAACGTAAACAGGTTGCAAAACGGGAAAATCCAGAATACGATCAACCTGTATGCACCGATTTCGGGCTACGTCACCAAAGTAAATACGAACATCGGCGCATTTGTAAACCCCACGGATGTGCTGATCGAAATTGTAAATACGGCAGAATTGCACGTAGAATTAACCGTTTATGAGAAAGATATTCCTTCCATACGTGAAGGACAGCGCGTCTTATTCAGCTTGACCAATGAAACCAAAGAGCGCGAAGCACGCGTGAAACTCATCGGGAGAGAGATCAACAGTGAACGCAGTGTGCAGATTCATTGCGACATTACGAAGAACGACAAGGAATTGATCCCGGGAATGTACCTGAAAGCAGTAGTGGAAACGGATAATGCCCTCGTAAGTGCTGTTCCGGAAAGTGCCATCGTCTATTTCGAGGGGAAACCATACATCTTCGTCAGGGAAAAGGAACACCGCGAAGGCGGCGAAAAGAATGTCGTTTTCAAAATGGTTGAAATCGTAGTTGGAAAAGAAGAGGCCGGTTTTGTAGCGATTACCTTACCGGAAGGATTTGATGTACGGAAACAGTTGGTAGTTCGAGGGGCATTCAGCCTGCTGGCAAAAATGAAAAACTCCGAGGAAGAAGGCGGACACGCACATTGACAGAACGAGAATGAGAATGAGGAGGACCCGTCGTAGTTGATTCACTCGGTTTCCTGTTCATTAGCGAAAGTCCTCATTCTGTTTCATTCTTTTTTAAATAATTTCTCCTTCAGGCAACTTCTCTTTTCAGGGAAAGTACTTAGAGAAATCATTTAATAATCAGTTTATGAAAAACCTTACTCTTTTCATATGCATGCTGGCCGGTATGAGTCAGCATGCAATGAGTCAGACAGCTACCGGGACTTTCACACAGACGCCCTGTAACAACGACGGCGTCTTTTCAGTCTCTACAACCGGAGTTCCCCTCCCAATTACCTACACCTATTATACGGACGGGGGCACGGTAGTTCATTCCAATGTGAACTCCACAACGGATCAATTGACCGGCATCGCCATGTCCAATTACGGCTATATCTATTGCCAGGTAAGCAGTGGAAATATAATGGCATATGCGCAGGCAGGTTACACACCTTCCTTTACGTTTGAAGTGAATGTTGTTTCACCGCTTTGCCCGGCTACCATGGGAACAATTACTGCTACGCAGGTAAACGGAACTCCCGGGCCTTTTACGTACAGTTGGATAAATCAACAAACACTAACCAGTTATTCCGGGAATAATGCAAGTGTTCCTATTGGAGATTACCAGGCAATGATAACGGACCAAACAACCGGTTGTGTATTGAATATTATGGATACTTCCATTAATGTACATCAGTTATCGAACGTTACAGCAACCATCAACACTACCAATGCCAGTTGTACGAATGGAACGGCAACAGCAGTTGCTTCAGGTGGTGTGGCACCTTACACTTATTTATGGAGCACAGGCGCAACCAGCGCTTCCATTTCCGGGATGAGCCAGGGATTTTATCCTTTGACGGTTACCGATGCACAAGGATGTCAGTCCAATAACCTGGGAGCTACCATTTTGCAAAGTCCTCATATCAATGTAAACGTAACTGTTACAAATGCAACCTGTTTGCAGCCGAACGGAAGTGCTATGGCATTCGGCTCAGGAGGTATGAACCCCTACACTTATTCCTGGAGCAACGGCCAAACGGGGAATAATGCTACTAACTTAAACGGAGGAAATGCCTACACGGTCATTGCCACAGATGCAAATGGTTGTATCGGGCAGGGATATGCTTATATAAACACCAATACACCGATCAACGTTTCGTACAGTTCTACAGCCAGTCAGTGTACTGCACCTACAGGTTCGGCAACGTTAGCACCAACGGGTGGAACAGCTCCTTATACTTATTCCTGGAGTTCGTATCCGGCAGTAACAGGGGCAACCTTATCGAATGTTCCTGCAGGAACTTACCCGTTCCAGGTTACAGACAACGTGGGATGTATCAGAACTGGTTCTGTGGTAGTCAGCCCGATCAGTACAATCAACGCAAATGTTCAGGCATCTACCGTTATTTGTCCGGCAACAACAGGGGCAGTAACAGCAGCGGTTTCCGGAACAAACGGTCCGTTCACCTACCAATGGAGCAACGGGGCAACAACCAGTTCCATCAGCGGAGTTCCGTTGGGAACTTACTCCTGTGTGATTACAGATGCAGTATCCTGCTCGGTAACCAAATCCGTGTTGTTGGACGCAACTTCTCCAGTAAATGTAGGGGTATCGACAGTCGGTGCAAGCTGTATTTATAGTACAGACGGAACTGCAACAGCAGTTGTAAGCGGAGGAACAGCACCTTATACGTATGCCTATTCAAACGGAACAATAACACAAAATGCGACTAACCTGGGAGTAGATGATTATTATTTAACGGTTACGGATGCAAACGGATGCAGCAGCTGGAAACATTTCTGGATTGCGAATGCAAATACGAGCCAAAGCTGTTACTGCACGATTTCAGGAACGGTTTACGCAGACGCGAATGCTAACTGTACACACGATTCAGGTGAGAACGGGATTGAAAACATTATGATCCATTGTTCCGGTTTCGGTTACACATTTACAGATGCAAACGGACATTACAGCTTCCGGGTTCCAACGGGAACATACACAATCAGCGAGCAGGTAAACTCCTATTATCCGTTATCTGCTTGCCAAAGCAATACGAATACTGTGAATGTAGTTGCTGCTTCAGGGTGTAATACAGTGGTAGATTTCTCCAATGGAACAACACCGATGCATGACTTGAAAATTACTACCATCAATTCGAACCTTCCTCCGATCCCTGGAAACAGCTACCAGCAAAAAGTAATCGTGAGAAATGAAGGAACAGTGACTGAGTCGGGAGTTCAGCTGGGCTATTCACACGACGGACAATTGGCTTTTGTAAACGCGTCTTCACCCGGTTTTGTTCAATTGAACAGCACTGCTTATCCGAATAATTACAGTGTACAGACAGGTTTCCCTTCCCTGAATCCGAACGGAACACACGTCATGCTTTTAGATTACAGCACACCCACAAACATTCCGCTGGGAACACTTGTAAACGTTTACGACACAGTGGCTGGTGCAGCCCCGATTGCAACAGACTGGTTAACAGATAATACGCCCTGGAACAACGTAAATACACATCAGACAACCGTTATTGGTTCTTATGACCCGAATTACAAGGAAGTAACTCCAAAAGGAACAGGAACAACCGGTTTGGTGCCGATGGAAACGAAAGAATTCGATTATACGATCCATTTCCAGAATGAAGGAACGTACTTCGCTCAGAACATTTCCGTGACCGATCAATTGGATGCGGATTTTGACTGGACAACGTTCAAACCGGGTTATTCCGATCATCACTACACAGCAACCATGAGCGAAACAGGTTTGGTAACTTTCACATTTGCAAACATCAACCTGCCATGGAAAGACGGTTTCGGAGACGCTTTGAGCTCCGGGTTGGTTCAGTACAGCATTCAGCGTAAAACAACCACTCCGGTGGGAACAGTGTTTACCAATACGGCAGATATCTTCTTTGATTACAACGCGCCGATTACTACAAATACTACGGTCAATACATTGGATGAACCCGCAAGCATCAATGAAATTGCAGCTTCGGTGGATGGGGTAACGGTAGATTTGTACCCGGTACCAACCAGGGATCAGTTGAATATCCGGGTGAATAATGTTTCGAAAAGCGGATCGGCTGTTGTTAGTGTTATCGACCTGGCAGGTAAAGTGATTTTCTCTGACAAGGTGACTTTGGAAGAAGGATCTACACTGGTAACTAAAAACCTGTCCGGGTTAATGACAGGAACTTACCTGACACGTATTCAATTCGAAAACGGATCTGCTATTGTGAAGAAAATAGTGGTTTCCAATAATTAATAAGTTAAGTAACAAAGAAAGGGCTCCTGGTGGAATGTCAGGGGCTCTTTTCGTTTAATCAGAAATAGTTCGGAATATTTTCGATACGATCTCTTTAGTTGCTAAGTGAGCACGTCCGATTATTTCCCGAAACCGGATAATGAATCATTCAATCCCTTACAAATCAGTTCCCTTTTACCGGCCGAATTTATTTTTTTGTAAGTTAGCCCCGAAAAAAACACAAAATGAATACTACTACTAAAAAACGGAAGGACAAGAAGCATGTCCTGATTAAAAGCGGAATAGTTAAAAAGGCAATCGCATTGGTTTCAATTCCTTTCTTACTCGTTTCCTGCGAAAAGGAGAATTCGGAAGATGTAAACCAGGACAAAATTTACACGGATTACGAATTGTTCTACAATAAAAACGAAGATAAGACTTATGTGGTCGCACGTTTTAAGTTTGGCGGCCCTACCGGAACAAACCTGGAGTTGACAAGCGGAGCTTCCGTGACCTTTAATGGAGATCCGCTTACTTACAATGCTTTCTACTTCGGACATTACAAAGAATATGCGGGAAAAATCAATTCCGGAACCTTCATTTACAATGATACGGATGGCAATCAGTTTACGAATACAACACCTGTTTTGGACACAATTGCTTTTCAGCCGGGGTTTGATACGATCGTAAAATCACAGGCAAATACACTTACCTGGATCGGAAGCCCTTTGGCAGCGAATCAATCTGTGGGGATTTTTATCGGATCCTGGACCTGGGGGCAGGATGCTTTGTTCTACCAAAATCAATTGGGCGCATCCAATATCATCATGGGAGTTGCAAGCTTGAATTCACTTGCACTGGGTTCTTCCACTGTTTATATGGATAGAACGAATGAAACGGCTGTGAGTCAGGGAACCAGTGAAGGAGGAAAGATCCGGAGCAAGTACCGGGCACTGAATAAAGTGGTGCAGGTTGTTCCTTAAAGGAATACGAATACCTGAAAAGCTTAAAGCGTAATTGCATCAGTAATTACGCTTTTTTAATAAAATGAAGGTCCATGCTCGTTTGATATTTCGGGTTGAATATGCTATTTTAGAAAAAGTATGAAAAAATTCGACGCGATTATCATTGGTTCCGGACAGGCGGGAACCCCTTTGGCATTTCGCCTGGCTGACGAGGGAATGCAGGTCTTAATGGTTGAAAAAAACACGGTTGGCGGCACTTGTGTCAACAGTGGCTGTACACCTACGAAAACCTATGTCGCAAGTGCCCGCAGAATGTGGGATGTCTTCCATGCCGAAGAATTGGGTGTTTCACTTTCCGGGAAACCGAAAGCTGATCTCCAAAAGATCAAACAGCGTAAAGACGGAATTGTTTCCGAATCCGTTCACGGAATAGAAACGGGGTTTCGGGACAATCCCAACATCACTTTTGTGAAAGGCGAGGCTTCATTTGTTTCCCCCTATGAGATCAAAGTCAGTGATACGATTTATACCGCGCCGAAAATTTTTATCAATGTGGGTGCGCGTGCACTTGTTCCCGAAGAATACCGGGAGGCAGATTACCTGACAAATGAATCGGTTTTGGAGTTGACGGAATTACCCCAACACTTGCTGATCATCGGAGGCAGTTACATCGGCCTGGAATTCGGACAGCTGTTTAAGCGCTTCGGAAGTGAAGTCACGATCATAGAACGGTCGGCGCAAATCATTAACCGCGAAGATGAAGATGTGAGCCAATCCATCCGGGAAAGTTTGGAAAGCGACGGTGTAAAGTTCCTGACCAATGTTCAAAATATCGCTGCAAGTGGCAAAACCGGCGAAATTCAGGTAACTTACGAACAGGACGGGAAAGCACATACTGTTTCCGGAACGCATTTGCTCCTGGCAATCGGGAGAGTGCCGAATACGGATCTGTTGAACCTGGAGGCTGCAACTATTGCCACCGATAAGCGCGGGTATATCCGGGTAAACGATTACTGTGAAACCAACGTGGAAGGCGTTTTTGCACTGGGCGACTGTAACGGGAAAGGTGCTTTTACCCACACGGCTTACAACGATTTTGAGGTGGTGGCTTCTTACCTGTTCGAAGGAAAAAAACGAAAGATTTCAGACAGGATCATGACTTACGGACTTTTCGTGGATCCACCGCTGGGAAGAGCAGGGATGACGAAAAAAGAAGCCCTGGAAAAAGGATTGAAAGTCCGCGAAGCTTATATTGAAATGAAGCAAATCCGGCGGGCAGTGGAAAAAGGAGAAACCAAAGGCTTTATCCGCATGCTGGTTAATGACCGGGATCAATTAATAGGAGCCGCAGTTTTGGGAGTAGGAGGTGACGAAATCATTTCCGGGATACTCAACCTGATGGTGTCGGATATTCCATACACCGCGCTCCGGGATACGATGGTTTTGCATCCGACGGTTTCAGAACTGATCCCGACCGCTTTGGGAAAATTAAAAGAGATTAACTAACACGATGAGAAGTATGAACGAGGAGAAAGGAAGTGTGGAACAAAAAAAGATATCGGACCATTTGTCGAATGAGCGGACTTTGCTTGCCTGGGTGCGCACCAGTGTCGGTATCATGGCATTTGGTTTTGTGGTGGTGGAATTTTCCCTGTTTACCAAAGAAATGAACGTGGCACTGGAAATAGAAGTCCAGGGAAACCATTACAGTTATTCAGGCCCGATCGGAATCATCATTGTCGCCATTGGTGCAATGAGTTCCCTGTTTGCTTTGCTGCGTTACCGGCGCATCCGAAAAGAAATCGACCTGGGAGAATTTAAGCACAATCCCATCCTTTTAAATATTACCGTCATCCTGATCTTTGTGATTAGCATATTATTACTGGCCTACCTGATTAAGATCAGTTCATAAAGAGAGTAGGGTTTCATTTATTGTATTTCATTCTCAATAGTGTGAGTGTGAAGGAAATTAGTCTTATTACGACTTCTCATTTAATCCGGGCGATCAGGCGTGACTGAGCTGCTTTGGATTCTCATTCAATCCGAAGCGATGGAAAATCTGCTTTGTATTCCGATTCTGTGAAATATGTAATTCTCACTCCTGAATAATGTAACAATTCATCTGCTGATTGGACAGAACTTTATGTAAATAAACATCAAGTAATTAAAATCAAGTATATGAAAACAGGGTTACTAAAATTAGGACTTGTGGTTTTTGCTTTTATGGCATTATCCACCAACAAATTATTTGCTTTTACTGCAGTCACAAGTGGTGACTGGACAGATCCTGCCACCTGGGGAGGAACAGCTCCTTCCAACAATGTCAGCAACGACAATATTATCATCCCTTCAGGAATTGAAGTGAACATGAATACGGATGTTACCTTTTCAGGTCTTCTGAACAATTTTACGGTTGATGGAACATTAACGAGTTCTACCAACAGCGAATTATCGATCGATTTGGGTACGTTCGGCGGAAGCGGTGATGTAGATATCCAGCGTATTGAATTTACAGGGGTCTTGGTTTCCTATTCGTTTTCGGGAAATATGACAGTGAATACTTTCGCGAATATGGGATCGGTACTCGCAATTACTTCACAGGTTACGGTGAGTGATTCCTTATACCTGGAAGACGGATCATTTACCCTGAATACGGGATCAAACCTGATGCTGGAAGTAGATGCAAAAGTGGTTCGCAATGATGGTTCATTGGCAACATCGGGCGGAGTATTCAATTCAGGTGGTGCTTACCACGTATACTACATCGGAGGATCCAAAACTACCGGTATTGAGATCAATTCCATGAATATGGAAAACGCAGACATCAGCCTGGACGACAACACGGCTGTTTTGACAATGGGAAGCGACCTGATCATTCACGGGGATTTGCTGTTGAATACTGGTACTTTGAGTGTTGGCGCCAATGACCTGGAAATTCACGGGAATCTGGACATCCAGTCGGGAGCAATGCTTTCCACAACTGCCGCGTCCAATGTGATGATCGAGACTTCCAATGCCTTAAATTCCGGTTTGGTGTTTACTTCCGGATCTTCCATCGGTCAGTTTTCTATTGACTATTCAGGAACTTCAGGAACGGTGATGTTGGAAAGCGAATTGGAGATTGCAGGAGAATTGCAGTTGCACAACGGAACTTTGAGCCTTGAAAGCGGTTCTGTACTTACTATGAATGCAGGAAGTGTGGTTCAGGTGATGAACGGAAATCTGCAAAGCAATGGCGGAACTTTTACCGGGACAGCTTCCTATGATGTGGAATACATGGGAGATTCAACCGTTACTACAGGAGTTGAAATTACAGGTACAGGATTGAATGACGTAGAAGTAAACATCGGACAAGGCGAGGTGATGCTGGATAGTGATGCAACCGTTGACGGCGAATTGGAACTGGTAAACGGTACGTTGGACCTGAATGGTAACGACCTGATCCTGAACGGTACACTGAATCAGGATATGGCTAGCCCGATCAGGGGAGATATGAATTCAGATCTGCATTTGAACATTGCATCGGTAGCCGACGATACACTTTATTTTGACGGTTCCGGTACGGACCTGGGACAATTGATTGTGAACATTACCGGTGGTGGTGATTTGATACTGGGATCCACACTGCATATTTACGATGAACTGACACTTACCAGCGGAAGCGTAATGCTGATGAATGACGATTTGATCATCGAAGAAGATGCAGATATTACAGGATACAGCGATACACGTTACGTTATGACACCTTACATGGGAATGCTTCAAATGCATGTTGCTGCTTCCGATCCGTATAAAGTATTCCCGGTTGGAACAACTTCCGGCTACTCACCGGCAAGTATCCAGCAGGCATCCGGATCTGCTTCCGGTAATTTCATGGTAAAAACCTTTAGCGGTGTATTTACCGGTGGAACAGAAAATACAGGATTCAACAGTGCTACCAGCGGAAGCGTGGTAAACAGAACCTGGCTGGTAGAGTCTGATGCTTCTTCCGTAAACATGAACTTGAAATTGGGTTGGATGGCAACATCAGAAGTGAACGGATTCGACCGCGACAATGCTTACATTACACATTATACAAGCGGAGCGTGGGATTCTCAAACTTCAGCAAGTGCGGTAGCAGGAGCAAACAGCACGTATGAGATCACGCGTACAGGCCTTACAAGTTTAAGCCCTTTTGCCGTAGCAGATATAGACGCAGAATTGATCGTGGATGAAAACGAATTATTGACGATCAATTTGTACCCGAATCCATGCTCGGATGTAATGAACGTAACTTATGAAGGAACGAACGAGCACCTGTACAATTTCCAGGTAACAGACGTTGCAGGAAGAGTGTACGATGTAACTCGTAACGGAGAAAACCAAATGGATGTATCCGCTTTGAGCTCAGGAACATACTTATTAAAAGTAACAAATACTCAAACAAACAAACTATCTGTTAGACAGTTTGTTAAGAAGTAATTTGTTTTCGTTCAACAAAAAATCCCTTCCGGTTTCGGGAGGGATTTTTTGTTGGAATAAATTCTTCGTGCTATTTCAGTGTAAAGCTTTCAAGTATCTGTTTGCTGATATCGGCATATTTTTCAAATTGGTCCAATTCTGCTGTAAAAGACAAAATGTAAGCCTTCTCGTTCACCACCCAGTAATATTGTTCGAAGCGAAGCATGCGTCCACCGGTTTTTGCTGTATAAACCAGGTGATGATACTCCTGGTCTTCTTTTTTCAATCGTTCATTCTCCGTTACTTCACTTCCTTCCAGGTAGCTTTGGATCTGTTGCTCCGAGAGCGCTGTGAAATTGTCCAGGTCAAAATTCAAGCCTTTCAAATCTTGTACTACGAGGTTCAGGTTTTCCTTAAACTCATCCTTATCAGAACTTAAAGGGCTGTAAACAATAAAATCCGCCGCAGTTTTGGTTGTAGTATCCAACGACCAGGTTTCCGGGTATTTCAGTTCATAGTTGTCCTTTTTGAACACCATCAATTTACTAGGTGACTTGGTGTTTTTTTGCCCGAGCAGAGGAGAGTGGGATCCAAAGATGAATCCGAGAGTTGTTACTAAAAAGATAATTGATTGTGGCATGTTGCTGGTTTATTAATAAGGGGCAAAGATAAGTAATTTGTTTTGAGAATGTATCAAATCATTACTTCAGTTGATTTTTAGCAAACAGAAAAAAACAAACCCAACTAATAGAAACTGTTCCATTAGTTGGGTTTAAAATTTTAGACTGATTTGTTTAGTTCTTTGAATTAAATTTCGTCAGAATCTAAATCTGTTGGTCTTTTTTTTGAGAGATATAAATACAACTCACAAAAAAATAGTACTAGTAAAATACCCGAAGTATTAACAAATACACTAAACCAAAGCATTGAATTAATATGCCCTTTAAACATCCAGGAGATCAGTACCAGTAGAAAGCTTCCCCCGATTACCGGGTAGAAGAAGCTTATTTTCTTCCTGAAAATACTATATATACAAAATACTAAATAAGGCATTACACAGAAAAGACTCGCTTGTAAAGGTTCTCCAATTGAAGATATAGTTAAATCTTCAGATAGAAGGACAGCAGGCATTTTCCAAAATGCGATGATGCATATACCTATAGCAATGAATATTTTGATTATTGTTGTTCTCATTAATGTTTATTTATTGACGTCGGAGGAGTCGTTAATGTTGGAACAGTCATTGCTTCAATAATATCCTCAGTTTTCAGAAGTAACCCTCCAAGATCTCCAAGATCATGTCCTCTCCATACAACTCTCCACTGATACTTGGCAACACCTACTCGCTTTTCATAGACATCACTCATTCCAATTGGTACAATATACGAATAATCCGAATTGAATCCATTATGTGCAAAATGGCCATACCAATCCTGAACTTCCTGGTACTGATAGCAACTTCTTCTCTCCAGGTTGAATTCAAACAACATCGTAAAAGTAAGACCTGTGGCTATCCATTCTCTCACGTCATCTTTAAGTAGTTCCTTAGAAATACTTGCAAGAATCCTTTTTCCCATTGGAGTCGCCCCCATAGTTTTTAACAATCCCGCTAGATATGCCTGAAATACTTTTGATTCAGCAGCCTGTTCTTCCCATTCTCCATAACCGGTTTTGGTTCCTCCTTTTGTAACCGGCCACTTGATCGGTGAGTCTTTGTAATGATATACATCATAATAATACCAAGGTAAGTTATTAAATACCGTTTTTCCCTGGTAGAGTTCATCATCACTTGTTCTGAATCCTCTAAAGTCCCCGTCACCATCTACACTGTAGCTGTATGTTTTATTGTATAGCGTAAAGCTTTGAAGGTTTTTATTTTTATCCAAGACAACATTTTTAGCATCTTTATAAAGGGTGATCGTACCACCGCATGCTAACGGGTAATTAGTGAAATCATGACCACCGCCGCCACTTGAAGCACTTGTATTTTCACATTCAGGATCACAATCTTCATCACCACCGTCGTTGTAAACCGAAGGATTACCATTGTTAGTTCCTTCCAAACCTAGTGGATCAATGAAGAAAACAGGATTGTTATTAAATGCTGCGTACGGAGACATTTGAGGATATTTAGCCATCAAAGGGTCCAAACTCAACCATTTCCCTAATCGCGGATCATACTGCCTAAATTCAGTAGTATAAGAATGTCCGTTGCCTTTTGTCTCGATATCCATTTCCATACCATTGTAACCGTAACGGTATGTACCAATGTTTGTCGTCCTTCCTGGCATTTCCATTCCAAATGGATAATAATCAGCATTCAGAACCATTGTAGCTTGATAAGAACCTGATACATATAGTTTTCTATCTGTAATTACAGCATTAACATTTCGCAGGTAATTATTGATTTCGTAACGTTTGTAACCTAAAGTATGTGCACATGGATTCGCTGGTGTGTAAGTGAGCGGTCCATTATCATAAAGAGGAATCTGTCTTTTAATAGTTCCCAAATGTGTAGCTCCATAGAGATTAAATTCATCCAATGATGCTTCAAGGTATGAATCCGTTGTCATGGAATAAATTGCCATAACTTTTCCGGTTGCATCATATGCATAATACGTAATTTGTCCGTCATTATCTCCGTCCCATACAGTTTTCATAATTCGCTGACCAAATGGATCGTACTTAAATTCAATAGTTCTTCCCGTACGTGTAATCCTTTTTACCTTACGATTTGCACTATACCATTCAATGATCATTGAACCTTCAGAATTATCCCGGGTTAATTGCCCCAGTTTATCATATCCATAATTGTTTAAGGCTTGATCATCAATGTCTTGTGTGTAGTTTCCAGTGTATCCGGTATTGTCATCCACATAATCCAGTCGGTTAGTCTTAGCACCGGAACTCATCAACTCAGGTTGATAGATAAAATTATCCATGTTTAAGTTAGTGGATCCTCCATTACGTAACAAGGTTTTTAGGTTTCCATTTTGATCGTAAGTATAAGCGGATTTGTATTCCTGCGTTTCATATGCTGTTGACCAGTTATTGCTTGCCGCCAGGCCGGTAGCTCTAAAAGTACGCGAAGAAATTAAACGATTCAATTGATCGTAACGATATACTCCCATTTGAATGGCCATAGCAGGACCAGATGGTACATCCGCAATAGAACTCGTTGTATAAGCAATATTTCCGTTATACAATTGACTGATTGCCGAGTTTAGTATGCTTACACCGTAAGGAGAAGGAATGAAGTTGGTAGAACCGATACTTTGATAATCTCCGTTAAAATAACCCAAAGTATATCCAACAACATCTTTCGCAAATTTACTGTGTACAGAAGTGTTTTGAGATAAATATCCAGAAGTATTATCTCTTCCCAATTCGTATCCCGGATTCAATATGGTTCCGTTCATTGACTTTACCCAATCATTAATTGTATAGGCAAAATCCATCCCTTGAACTTTTTGTTCTCCAATTTCAACACGTGCGATAGAACCATATTCTGTATACAAGTAATGTGCCTGACGGGATTGATGCACTTTATCAGTGCTTACAAACACTTCTTCCATGCGATTCAGCTTGTCATATATATAGCTATGTGTGATTTGGTCTGGTTGATCTTTTTGATATTTGATCGTTTTTAGGTTCCCACTTATCATTTCGAACTCATACTCGGTTGATTTGATATTCTGTAATACAGGAGCTAATTCAGGAACATCTTGCAGTGTCTGTAAAATATTACCGTGCAAATCATAAGTATAGTGTGTTGCAGAAGCATAACCTGTTGTCAGATTTGTTGAAGGGGTGATGGTATTATAATATGCAGTAGATGCTATGCGTAATCTTAAGTTTTGTTGTCCGGCAACAGTTTGACCTGGTTGAAGAGTAAAACGTGATTGGACTCCGGGCATAAATACTTTATCATAATAAGTTTTAGTTACTTCGGTTCGCGTACTTCCATTTGCTGTTACCCACGCTCTAAAGGCGGCAGCTAGAGGATCCTGTGCTTTAATATCAATACTTCCTAGAGCCGTTGCCGGAGCAACTATACCAGCTTCTTCAATTCTTCCTTTTTTATCGTAGAAAGTGTAACTGTATTTATTAACAGTAGCTTGTTCAGGATTTTGGGAAAGTATTTTACGACCATAGAAATCATACCAGTAGTTGGTCATTCCTTCCTGGTCCGGATTTTCGGTCGATACAATTTGATTAAATGAATTGTATCTGTATTTTGTAATGTATTCCTGTGTTGGTACTACTGCAGGAGTTGTACTCGTTACATCTGTAACAGAAGCTCTGTTAGCCTGCGCAGCTGCAACCTGGGTAGCATTTAATTTAGTAACTCCTTTTGGAGCCACTGTTTTTACCAAATTTCCTGCCTGATCGTAATAATACAAAGTATACTGATAGAAACGGTAACGTCCCTGCATATCGAAATGCTCCGTAGAGAATGCTTCAGCACACTGCGATTTGTACTCTTCTTTGAATAAAGCATAAGCTGCTGAGACACTTGCTTCGTAAGTCTCGGTTGCATTCTGCATCAATTCATCCAAAGTTGGCTGGTAGCAAATGCTGTAGTTCGGATCAAACAAAGGCTGGTCACATAAACGCTGCCCGTTATCACCACAGTAACAGAAATTAACCTGCAAACAAGCAGAGGAAACCTGAGCTACTTTCGTTACCAACTGACCGCACTCGTAGTATTTTACTTCAATCTCGAAGTTGGTATTTGCCGTACAATTCGTTGTTGTTGCCCAAACATCTCCGAATGAAACTACTTTGGAGAAATCAAACGTCGGATTGCCTGCAATGGAGAAGTCAAACGTACAAGGGGTTTGAGATCCTGCCTGGAAGCTTGCAATTAAATGCCCGGAAGAAGTGGTGGTGCTGTAACTGGAACCTAAGATTTCGTCTTCTCTTAATTTTCCATGTTTATAGACAACGTTCTCGTTTACAAGGTTCAACGGACTAGTGTGAACAAATTGACCGCGCATGGCCAATAAGGACATCATATCCTTGAACTCATTCATGATCGGGTTCATTTCACAAACAGGTTCTGCACTGCTTGCCGTACAACCTCTGTGGAAGAAATCGTAGTCCAGGAAAGTGAGGTCGTAACCGAATTGTTCGTTCAGATAAGCTGTCAGGATGCTCTCATAATTTGCAGATGCTTCGAATTCCGTAGCATCCATATCGTATTGCTCACTCACGTATGCATACGCTCCGGTATAAGCAGCAGAAACTTCGTCACAAGTTTTACAAGCCACAGTTACTTCACATGTTAATTCCTTCGGAACATATTTTTTAGCCAAACGAATAGATGCGTCAGCGTTCGGTAACCAAACATTGTTTGTTTCGTCATAGAATTGGTCACACACACAAAGCAGGTTATCGACGTCGTCTAAACTGATACCTTTATAAATGTTTAAGTAAGTTTCTAATGTAGTAGTTGCCGGAATGGTATTGTTAGCAATTCCTGCTTGATAATCCGCGCGTACATCCATCAAAATATCACAACCACACTGGTCCATAACCGGAATGTCATTCAACATAGCATCCATGTTTTGGTACGGGCCAGGAACTGAAATCAGATAAGGAGAACAATTCACACTTGGATAACCCGGTTTACCACCTAAATGGAAATCCAATATTCCCTGAATGTCTGTATGATGATTAGTCGTTTCTTCTCCTGATGGAGCTGTTGTTGCTCCCATTGGATGATACTGATCACAACCAAGCATACACAATTCAATGAATTCGTTTTTCAATGCAGTTCGTTCAGCATTTGTTAATGATGCAATCGGTGCACATCCTGAAAGGTCTGCCAGCCATTGCTCAGCATATCCTTCACAGCTGGTAGAACAAGCTTCAGCGATCAATGCATTCATTTCAATTTCAGAATCTGCCTGAGTAGCCGGGTTTGTAGTTGTACTCGCAAATTGACCCAAATTTCCAAAACGGGAAGAACGTGTTGCCAATTGTGCCGGAGTACCGCTGCAAGGAGGGTTTTTACCGATACAATCATTCGAACAACCATGAACTGCTGCATAAGCTTGCTGAGCCAGGAAAACCTGTGTTGCTTTTTCCTGAAGATACAATTCTCTGAAAGTCAACCAAACCAAATCTTTGTTACAATCATCCAGTTCCATACAAGTAGATAGATTATCTTTTCTGCAATCACCACCGGTAATCATATAAAGTGCATATTCCCACATCGAAAGCGGATACCCCGGCATGATGTCGATATAATGGTTCATTGTTCCTACCATTGTGCTAGCTTGTGAAACACCCATTCCACCTGTAGTGAAGAACGGATCCAGGTAGCTAGGCATGGATGACGGGAAATAAGAATAGTTACTATTAGGAACACCTCCGGTTAAAGGCATTAAGAAACCGGCTGTTTTAGCACCCTCGAAAGAGTTAATAGCCAGCATTTCATTGTTATATTGATTGGAAGCTGAGTTCGCAAAACAGAAATCCAGGTAACATTTTTCCGGATGGTATGCCAACAAAACCTCAGCCCATTCGTCACGGAAATTATTTACGAACCACTGTAAACCTGCTGTACCAGCTAGAGTACTTGAAGGGACAGCAACGCCATTTGCATCCAGGTACGTCAAACTTCTCCAGTTTACTCCCAATTGCCCGGAAGGATTATAAACCGAATAAGCATCCGTAGAAGTCCAGCTTGTTCCGTTGTAAAGACCATATTGTCCACCCGGACTAACATCCAACAGCATGATAGCTTTAGCACTTTCACATTCATCCAGTTCTTCTTCTTCGATAGGCTGAGGAGTACATGCTAAGAAAGGTTCTGCTAAGTAAAGACTGTCAAAAATGGACTGAACACCTTCAATACAATTGTTCGCTTCCAGGTATAGGCACCAGTAATCATCGATAGCCTGCTCGTTTACCGTCAGTTTTTTATGAATGGTATACATCCCTTTTGTCAGGTTCGCTGAGAAACTTGCCTCGTAAGCATCATCACCATTACATGTTCCATTGATAATACTGTCAATGTTTGATCCAATGATCTGAACAGGATTGGTGTACCCATTTAAAGTAACGGGTTGACCACAATAATCAAACACTTCAATAGACAGATCATATATACAATCCAGGCATAGATTGCCTGTACATGCACTCTCAAATTGAGAAGGAGTGAAGTAATAATTGAAATTGAAAACCGTATCTGAAGAAACATATTGACTGTATGAGATTTCAGAATAAGGCACAGAAGTGTTGATTTGTTGCGGGGATCCCTGATCAATCATTGTGACAAGTAGTGGACTTGAAGAGTTTCCTTCGGCACCATCAAGATTGTTAGGGCTAGGTCCTTCCATGTAAGAAGCAACTACTTTTCCGGACAAGTCAGAATACTGGACATAGATTTGGCCATTACCATCCACTGTTATCATTTTCTCGTAATGCTTGGCGTAACCTACTTCTGAACCGAACAATTGATCTAACTCTTGTTGATTTGTTGAAGGATAGAAAATTTTCTTTTCTTTGCCTGAACCGATTTTTAAATCGTCACCGGCAAGTGCAATTCGTGAAAGACGGTTGGAATAATCGTTAGTAAAAACAATACGTGTGAATGGATGTCTCTCAGCATCAGGGATAGCAACATTTGCACCGTTTTGGTTAGGATTGGAAGGAGAATAATATAAACCTGCCCCGGTTGTAGTTGTAAATCCGGCTGAATTCAATAAACAGGAATCACTTACTGTACTATCAAAGTTTTGCCAGGAATAGGAAGGAGATCCCGGTACATTTGCACGGTTGAAATTGGGTTGGAATTTCATCCATGCTCCATTGACAGGTGTTGGAATATCACTTACCGCAATACGACCTAGTTCATCGTAATACTTATTGGATACAATGACTTGGTTATTTATCGGGTTGTAGCCTATTGATTGATGGTTTCTTCCCAATCCATCCGTATAAGAAACTCCTTCCACACGTCTTCCATCTTCAGAATAGTTTACAACATGTACCCAGTTCAGATTTGAGAATTTGGAGGTAATCGGAATTTTATTGGCGGTCGGAAACGAAGATATTAATCCTGATTCATTGATGACCGACCAGGTCCCATCTTGCCTGTCAGTAAAATCCGTTCCTGTTTTACCAATTGGTCGAACGCGGAACACTATGTATCCGTGATCAAAAATATGGGGGATCCGGTACCAGTTTTGTTTCGTTTCAATACGTGTACTATTTAAATAGAAATTATAGCTTAGTTCACTTTCTGTAAAATAAGTACCGGAAGCTAATTTGTAGCTGTTTACGTGTACCCATTCCAATTCGTAAGACTCAGCCCCAGGTTTCGTGTCCCAGCGGAATTCAATTTGAGGCCCGTCAATTACTGCTGTAGGAAGTGGATTCAGAATCGTATAAACTAAATTAGAAACAGCACTATTATCTAATGTATAGTATCGTTCTACCTCCACTCCTGCTTCCAGATATAAATTTGCAAGTGGAAGAGTTCCTGAAAGTAATCGTACCGTAATACGTTGTGCTCCATTAATGGTAAATGTGTATTGATCGTCTACTGGGGTTGTAGGTGTAGTTGAGTAAGATAAATTGAAAACTTTGGTAACGGTTGTCAAATCAAAACCACCGGAAGTTGTATTCCACGTCCAATAATTGATTTCAATACTTTGAGATCCACTGAAACCACTTGTAAGGTTTAAATCAGGATTAATTCCTAACCGCACATATCCCGTTGCTTTTTTGTTAGCGAAACGAGTAGTCCAAAAAGGATCAGTGCTCATATCGAAGTACTTATCATCGTAAACGGTCATTGAGCTACCAGATACCAATGGGTTTGTAGAGTTGTCTCCATCCATTCTATTACTAAACCGTTCAATTGCCCCAAACACGTTTTGGGTTATTGTGATGAGTAGTAAAAAAACTATTAAATATTTAAAATTTTTCATAGCTATTGAAGTCTGTGATTGGGATTGATTATTTTGTATAAAGGCCTGATTCTGTTTCTGAAACAGTTTTAATTCCTTCAATGGTCTCCAGTTTTAAACGTACTAACTGAAGATTTTCATCGTAGTTATAAAAAGTCGTATAGTTATATGTATTATGTGTTGCTAATGGAAGCAATGTTTTAGGATCATATACTATCGTTGACATTTCTGCTGAAACAGGGTGTAGTCTGAAATCATCGAAATAAGCATCTGTTGATGTGCCATTTTCCAATTTTAAAGAAACCTGAATAGGTGCTGTGGGAATTGTACAAATTCCTTCTACACGCTGCCATCCGTCAATTGCAGGACCTGATTTAACAGCAGTATAAGTTGTTGCTGAGCCACCTGTTCCCACAATCACTTTAACAGTTGCATTGGTACCGGTTTGTTTAACCCAAGCCCCAAAAATATAATCTCCCGGGTTAGGATTAAATAGAGGAGGAGGACAATTGCAATTTCGTCCATCTAGATAACCTGCAGGAATATCTGTACTTGGAATTTCATCGAATGCACAATTCGCAGTAGTGGTCGATGTATAACTTGCAGATTGCGATGCGGTCAATTTCAAAGATGTTTTTCCACTGTGTCTAACTGTTGAAACAAGAGAGGTACTACTTGGAATCTGAAAATTGAAATACGTACCGTAAAACCCTGTTTCATAAGTATAAGTTTCGAAACCATCGAAGGCAATATCTGTAGCATTTGCGTTTGAAACCTGAGCAATTTGAAGATCCGCAATTTTTGTATTTGTTATGGAAACTGTTGTTGAATAGTTGCCAATTAAGTCGCGGGATTCGATTGGTACTCCATATCTGTTAAAACGCGTGTTTATTGCACTTTTTCTCCATTTTTGGAACGTGCCATTTCCTGATGGATAGTTGGGTCTATCTATTCGGGCCCATACGTTATATGCATCTAATGCGTAAAGAGGTTTGAAATCCACATAAGCTCCATCAAAACGAGTTTTTTGAGGATGTACCTCATTTTTTCGTTCAGTTTGCCAGGAAAGAATTGTTTCTACGATTGGTTTTCCTTTAGCTCCGTTTGCAAACAAGTTGATATACTGGTTATCTGGTTTCGGAGAACATTCACTGATGTTGTTTTTATCCTTATAAATTAAAGCACTACTTTCTAATATCTCATCTGTCGGGAAAGGGAAATTACTTCCAGCAGTTATTACAAAAGGTTTTTTTGTAGCAAGAGTTTGCATTGCCTCAGACAAACGATTACTTCGATTGGGAACTAATACACGGAAGGTTAGCGCCCCTGAGATGGCTGTAAATATGGCCCCATTTGTATTTACAATATATGCTGTAGAGCTTCCAGAAGATCCAGCTGCAATGGACAAGATGTAACCTGTAGAGGTTGTCGATCCGTTTGTGAGTTCAATCAAATCACCTGGTGAATAGAACTCACTCAGATCATAGGTTGCTGTCAGTAATCCTGTTGAACTATTTAAGTTCCCGCTACTGCTTGCAGGATAAGAGGTTTGGATTTCACGTAAATTAGGATAGGCCCAGTGAGCCGGATAAACCAAACTATATAATCTGTCATTGTACTCATCTTGTAGACTGGAAAGAATGACTGATCCTGTATATTTATCATACAGCAGATTATTTGCAGTATTCTCGGAAGCCATATTAGTTGTTTTAATACTTTTTACAACTGCAGAATAGTTCATGTGTTTTAACATGTTCAGGGAATAGAAACCGCGTTCCCTGCTATTTTGAGTATAAAATGGGGAAATTGAAATCTTAGGCGGAAGTGACCAGGTGAATCCAACTGTTAAACCAGCCATTTTAAATTTGGATTCATCATGGATATAACGTGAATCCAAATGGATGTCATATTCCTGTGCAACACTTTCATTCTCTACATGACCTTTTCGATCAATCATAGGGATTTTTTCACCTAACTTATAATATTCATAAACAGTTTGATAAATGCTATTCCCTTGAGGATCTTTTAAGGTTATATCAATAGGTTTTCCGTGAAAATCATTGGTAATAACTGAGTACCCCTGAGAGAAACCATATAAATCAACTGTTTGCCCGGTGAAAAAGGATTTTTCATTGATTTTCTGACTCTTGTCAATATCCGTTGGAACAGCAATTGTTTTGTATCCCTCTTCTTTGTTCGTGTGGAAGTTCATTTCGACTTCTCCTTTTGAACTAGCACCATATCCAGTCATGGAAATACGGACTTTTTCGTATCCCACCACTTCTTTAGGGAATAATTGTTGAGCTAGAGGCATCACATTAAAATTCAACTCATCCGGAAATTTCTTTGCAAAATCATAATAAGAATCCCATTCGTAGAAAGGATTTTCGTCCATTCCCTGGCGAGGTTCATAAGCGGCGATTCCACCGGTTTCACTTCGTGAAGGATACTGATACGTCCATCCGTAAGTACCATTAGTTATTGATTCTTCGCCAGACATACTTACCCATTTGTCATCTATTTGAATAGATTTCACACGGGCATTTCCTCCGAACTTTTTGTTGTCCGGTTCAAATAATCTAACAAATGAACGGGTAGTTGTAAGATTTCTTAAATAATTGCCTTTGGTAATAATGTACTCATACATTTCATTACCAAAAAGTGCTTTTTTATCAACAGATAATTCTCCTTCACAGGTTCTGCATGCACCATATACAATGTCAGGTAAATTTTGTCTTATGAAATCAATTCCAAAACGTTGAATGGGATGCAGAATCAAAATATCCTTGTCCTTTTTCTCTTTCTTCTTAGTTTCTTCAATTTTACCAACATTGATCAATTCCAAAACAACATACCCATATTGATAATCATCTGTTGATGAGCTTGGAGGAAGTACTCCGATGGAATACATATTATTATCCATTCCACCAGACCAATCCTGGAATAACTGAGGATAATCAGGAGCAATTTTTACGAAACAAGGAATCATTTCCTGGTAACCTGATTTTACCTCCGCATATACATTAAAATACAACTCTTGCAAATAACTATTTGGTCCTTTACTTGGATCCTTGAAATAATCGTCTTTTACTTTTTTATTGGCTTCCACTTTGCTTAAACTGTTCGAAATAGGCTTGTCCAACCTGAATACTATAACATTGTTAGGCATTAGGTTTTTCTTAAACTCGCCATATTTTTTTCTAAATTGCTCCACTACAAAATCCGGATTGGGATTAAATGAATCGTTACGGAATTCACTTTTTAAATCACTGCTTTGACTTGTCCAGTAAGTTTGATTGATAACCTCATGGTACTTGTATAGGTTCATCATACCGGCAATTTCAAACTGTCGCATGGCACGTTTATTTTGAACGTAACCGTAACTGTCAGCTTCATAATTAATAGTCATCTCACCACCAGTAGATGAGGTTACTTTGCTTAATTTCCAGTAAGCTGAGTATGTATTTGCGGTAGTTTCATCCTGAATAGCATATGGGTAGAGATCATTCGGAACAGCTGTGTTATTTGGTTTGTAATTACCCCATCTGTCAACATTCAAATGATTGTATGACGGTCCTGCATTGTAATCAAACTCAATAGCACTTAATCCTTGCTCTTTGGATGTACCGGCATAAGTCATTATTTTTTTCAAGGTTAACTTTCCATTATTAGTGGAAGATGGATTCGTATATGTGTCTTTGTTGGATGGGGCTTTCAAACACAGTGAATAATCATATTCAAAATCAACGACTTGAAGCATCGTTGCGTTTACTCCGTTTGCTTCGTAGTCGCTCAGGTTATAAAGAATGATTTTATCTAAAGCTTTTAGGGGCTTTGTGTCATCCAGGAAACCTTTATCATCAATTACACCAAAGGCATCTTTTCGGTCTTCTAACACAAAAACAGCGATATAATTCTTTCCCTTAATAGTTTTGGGATAATATACTTCACGCTCCCCATAGGAGTAACTTGCAATATCATCGGAATCTAAGGATAAGAATCCTTTGTTAATAATGGCTTTCGGATTACCTGAACCGTATCCGCTGACAGGAAAACGCCATTTGTAATTATCGTAAACCTTTACATAATCAAATTTATAATAGGAACCAATATCATCCAATGAAGGACCATCTCCTGTTACATCTATGTAATCCGAACTAACAGATGATGTTAACAGGAATGTTGTGGGGTAAGCCGGAATATCTGTTCGGTCAAACATTTGTGATTTTCCCAATGAATTGGATATACTGGCATCTGAAGCTGAATAACTCACCATCCCTGTACTTGCATCAACGGATCTTCCCGTGCAGGAAAATGCTACCTCTGAACTAATGAGGGAATAATTGGGAATTCCATAAGTATAGATGCCCCCATTAGTAGATGTTACTTGTATAGCAGAAATATGGTTTCCTGCTCGATGTGCTCCTACACGGTTAACGGGTGAAACGTAAGTTCCTGTAGTGTTGTAATAACGGAAAGTGCGTTCATATACATTAGACCCGGTATACATTGCATTTGCTGTACGCGGGATAAATGCTGTTGCCCTTACAGGTTTAGGACTGGAAGAAACAGATGGTGAAATACCATTGTCCATTGTGGAAGTTACGTTTATATCAGAACCGGCAGTTAAATTGAAACGTCGGGGTGCACTACCTCCAAGATTAGTATAGTTCGCCAGATTATTCGGTGTTAATTCCCCAATTGCTTTAAAATAAGTGGTCGGATCGTATTCAGTGTTGTTACCTACGGTCGCGAAATCAATAGGTGATCCCCATTTCCCGGAAACCATGTCTCCTTTTTGTACACCTGTAGAATATCCTACTTCAATAGTAATACCTGCACCGAATAAAACACCAACGTTTACAGCCTTAATATCATCATTAACAAGCATCACACTGTTTTCATTCAATCTTCCCTGAGTCGATGCATCGTAATAAGTTCCTACATCTGTTCTGTTTGCTCTAAATTGACCATTTATTCCAGAGCTTGATGCATGAAAAATATCATAAGTCTGAACAGAAAAGGGAAGGTTTTTCATGCGCTCTGAAAACTCAAAATCGGTTCCCCGGTTAAAATCCATAACAGGAGAACTTCCTGTTGCATTGGCGCGTTTACCGGAATGCAGATAACCGTATGCCTGTTCGTAAATGGTATTGGAACCGGCCATTTTGGACTCTGAACTATAGGTTTCAACAATTGCCCCGGCCTTTGCGACTAAACTCCCGGATTTCGCTCCTACATAAGCATTCAGGAAGAAAGCGTTACTAAGGGATGTTGAGTTGAATTGCAAGCGTGGAGTAGAAGCAGCTGTTCCAAACATAATAGTTGTGCTGGCTCCATAACTTGCACTGTATCCTCTTCCTGTAGTGGCACCTTTATCCCCTTTTGTAAACCATTTATCGCTATCGGCATTCCCTTTATAAGGTTCAGCAGTATAACCGGCTGAGACACTGAATGATTGTGTTTTTGCGATTAAACCGATCCTGGAATTAAAATTTCTACCGAAAGTTGCTCCGATACTACCGCCGGCACCTGTTTCTCCTTGTTTCGGACCGTATCCTGCACTAAAACCAAAATCTCTATTAAAACCAACCCCTCCTTTTGTATCTGAAGTATAACCCAAACCGAAACTTGCCGCAATATTACCGCGTTCGTCTGAATAGCTTAACGCAACAGTTGCTTGTAAACCAATGTCAAAGGTTTTTCCAAGTCCTAAATAACTGTTTTCATAGCTTCCCCATAAAGCTGTTACCTGCAGTTTTGGAGTAAAATAGTTCTTTTTTAAGCCTAACGATGCATAACCTCCCGCTTTGAATCCGTTGGAAGTTATATCATCCAATTGCTTCACGGTTCTGGTTAAGTTTTGATCACCATTGAATTCATCAGGAATTCCTCGCATCTCACGATTTACCGATCCTACATCTAAATTCCACCCCAGACCAACCCAGGAGGCATCGGAATTCATATTTACATTGGCATTATACGTCAATGTCAATGGATAACCTTCTACATCCATCAAAGGAAGATTGTAAGAAAAATCGCCTGTAAAAGGATCAACCATGTCGTTCATGGCACCTGGTGTGAATCCACTCCCACTCGCTGATACGGTTTTCAATTGTACCGAATTCTTCTTATTTGAATCAGGAGAATTTACCTTTTTTAGAGATTGGTACTCCGAATCAGATTCGGTATTTTCTTTAGATGAAGGTGCTGACCAGGCAAGCATACGTGCGATTAGATCACTCTTTTTGTTACCCGAAGCAGTGAATAAATTCAAATCAACCGTGCTGTTTTTCTCACCTGCGAAAGAGGAGAAAGGGATGATTTGCAGAACAAAAACATGAAGTAAAAACCAACTGATGGTTTTTGTTCTTTTGCTAAGTTTTGTAAATAAATACATAGGATGATTATGGTATTAATTTTTGTATAAGAAACGTAAAACTCTTTTTTGACCGGTTGAAGTGGTTACTTCCAGGTGATAAAACTTACCAACCGTTGCTGTACTGATAGAAGAAACTGTTAAAGTATATCTGTTATCATCAAAGCTATATGCTAAGGCACTTGCACCTCCTGTTACGGTACCACTCATGTCGCCTGAAGCAATAGGATTGTTCGAGTCGTTGTAAACAACATACTGTACTTTTTTACCCGATTGAATGCCGTATTCTTCATCAAAGGTAAATTTCAATTTTCCTTCAACTGCTGTGGCGTAACCGGCTGTGTAATCTCTGGCCAATTCATAATAGCCAACCTGGTCAATTGTTTGCGCAGGTGTACATGCGAAAGTGGTATGTACATCTTTAAATCCTTCGTTGGTTCTGTTGGAGTTAGCTTTCAAACGAATTCCTCCGGCAGGTTGATTAATGGATGCGATGATTGTGCCGTTGGCTCTTACATTCATCATTGTACCGGTCATTTCAATTGTAATGAATGGATTTGTATTGGATGGTATGATGGTCGATCCTACAGCAGAAGTGATTGCATCTCTCCAGACAACCTGTATACCTCCCGGAATTATAACAATTGTCCCGGATCCTGAACTGGAAATAGTAGGAAGAACTTTTCTGAATGAAAGGTAAGTTTGGGTAGGACTTGGTTGTGTATTCGTGAAGTTGTCTACAATCGACAAATAATCGTTCCTGTTCTGTAAAAAAGCACTTACCACCGGGTAGAACCAGATCCATCCTTTTGTGCCTGCGTTCAGAAAATTCGTACTGAATGCACTGGCGTAAGTTGAAATAGGATTTACATTGTTTCTGCTTAACGAATAAGAGTTCGGTGTAATATTATAATTCGGGTGAGTGGTATACCAATCTGCCTGAACCCCGATGTACACGGTATAAACCAAAGAGATCAAACTACCGCTTGTTTGGGTACAAGTCAATGTATAAACTCCCGGTGGAACGTTACTGACCGTGACAGTTCCGGCACTGGTTCCCGTACCTGAGAAAGAAGGAACGGGACTGTTTGCATTCTGTGCATTTAGCGTATAGTTGTAGCTTCCAAACAAGTTGCTCAAAAATCCGTTGATACTGAACTGGAAATTAGCAGTAGGTGTGGTACAACTTCTTTCGGTTCCGGATGTTTGTAACAGGAAGAACGGCTTAAGAGGTATCTTTTTGAATTTTAAATACGTTCGGGAAGCACTGTTCATAATCCCTCCGAATTTTAGTTTGTATCCGGCAGTTATGGCAGCTTTGTCAAAAATCGTCGAATCGTCCGAGAAGATAATGGTATCGTTTTCAAATGTCAGGTTTACATTCTTTCCAGCTGTAATATTCACATAACTACTGCTGACAACTGAGTTTTTGATCGTATAGAGTTTCGTACCTACTATAGCATAACCGAAACGAATATCTCCGGATGTTGCGAGCGGTTTGTAATCATCAATAAACCCATAATACTGTGTTCCTGATAAAACGGTAGGGTTTATTTTTACAGATCCCTGGGATGTTGTATTTACATAAGCATTGACTTCACAGATACCATTTGCAGCTGTGTTAGGCCGGATCATATTGTTGTTAACTACCACTGCATTTGAAGCAGCAAGCAATGTAATTGCCGGATAAAGATCAATGTCTTTTTTGTCATAGATGCGTTTTCCGTTATTATCAAAAACTGCTACGTTGTAATTGCTGTAATCTACTTCTCCGAAATTATAAGTCGTTGAATTAACAGTTCCCATATACAGTTTGGTACTGTCGATATCCGGATCAAAAACGGAATCGTTCAGGTAAGTCAGCAAATCAGTTTGATTCGGGATCGGCAAATCCGAAATAACATACCTGTATGGTGAAACTGCCCAAGAAGGAGGAGTAATACTTACCTGAAGGGATTTTTTCAGGGCCGGATCATTACTGCTTGTTGTCGTAGATCCCTTTCTGCTTAAATCACAGGTGTTTACTTTTATTGAGAAGGCAATTTGAGGACGGTTGCTCGGAGTTGTCGCGTCTGATGAATGAAATTGCATTCTGGTATAAAGGTTCGATGCATAAGACTGCAACTGGAAAAGCATCCCGTAGTTTTGGGTATTGTTTGTTTTCCAGATATTAAAGAAACTAGCAATATCAGTAGTTGCATTCCCGTTTCCTGCAGGAATTGCAGGAACGGTTATTTTTCCGGTTGCCGTAGCACTTGGCATGTTGTTTTGAGCAACCCCGTATTCGGACCAGTCGGAAGTTATTCGCTGCAATTCGGAAGTATTAGGAGTTTGTAAAGGATAATGTGCGTTTCCTACCAATGTCATGACTGCCGAATTTACATCGCATCCCGGATCAACCCATACCCTGAACTTGATCACATCTCTGGCACTATACCAGGTACCGTTTGTCCAGCGCTCATGAAGCATCAGTACATTGGATCCATTGTTTGCCTGAGGATAGTTAATAGCGGTAGTTCCAGAGCCGCTGACAAAATCCGAAAAACGGGAATCGTCGATATAATTCGGTCCCGGGTCAAACGTTATAGAGACATCTTCACATTCTGTCCCTACCAGGAAAGCCTGGTAAGTAGTGTCGCCGAATATACCGGTACTCCAATATTTCAAACCGTACCAACCTTTTCCAACACCTGTTAAGTTTTGGGT
Source organism: Fluviicola sp. (assembly GCF_039596395.1). Lineage (NCBI taxonomy): Bacteria > Pseudomonadati > Bacteroidota > Flavobacteriia > Flavobacteriales > Crocinitomicaceae > Fluviicola > Fluviicola sp. Next base: position 1,805,970 of record NZ_JBCNJT010000001.1, on the reverse strand, counting down.
TGTTGCAATCTGAGTTCCACTTGAATTATACCAATTGTAGGTCATCAAAGTTGGAGTTGCTCCGTTGACAATTGTAGGAGAAATAGATCCGTCTGTACTACTCAAAGTACTTGTATGGACAATAGTTGCCGCACTCACATAAGAACGAAGGTAGTATTGAATAATTAACTGGGGGCGATTGGATGCTGTTCCGTTTTCTCTGGTAAAATAAGTCGTGCTAAGGACAGTTGATTCATCGCTCTTACGGACCCGGAAACCATTATTTGGTAAACGTCCTTCAACCATTGCCTGTACAAAGTCTTTAACAATGAATTCCCTTTTTCCGGATATGGATTGGGATAAGGTTACGGTGGAGAAAAGGGTATTATTTGAAATGTTGGAAGAATGACTGATTCCTGTTTCTGTCCAGGATGAATTACAAACATCTACGTACAATTGGGTTGAATTGACCGCAGTTACGTTTTCGGTTCCGCTTGGTGTCAATCGCAATATTGCTGAAGTGATTACAGCATTTGATGGTATCGTACTCAGGTCAAATTTCATGAACCCTCTGTATACAGCGGGGCCTGATGCTACAGAAACATTCATGGTTCCTAATGTTCCATAATTAGTTCCTGTTGATCCGGAATTGGTTTGCGCATCTTCCGTTGAATAAAGGGTTGGTACGCTTACTATTTGTGAATAGCCTGAAAAGGCACACAAAAAGGCGAATAGTGCAATTATTCGATTCATAATTTAAGTTGTCTATAGATTAATTAGAGGGAAAATTTTTCTCAATTCGGGGTAAATATGCCTGCTGGGAATTCTGGGCTTCCAAAATAACTTTATACTTTGCTGAAGGTTCCAAATAGGGGAAACTAAAGACAGTTAAGCCGTTCTGAGTGTATGTGCCTGTTAATAATTCTTGCTTACTCAGACGTTTCACCGTAATCGGATTACCGGATGCCTGGTCGCAAACAATGACTGTAAATTCACCTATGTCGTTTAAATCAGTTGCTGTAATTTTCACCTGGAAAATCGAACCTTGTCGGTCTATTTCGTCTAATCCGGGAGTAAATGAGGGATTGATAGCGAAAGACATTGAAAAATCAATGCTGGTTGATTGTGAGAACACAGAGGAATATACGAGAAGTATAAACCCTAAAAGGATCTGTTTCATAAGAATAATGTACTAAGTTGTGTTTTTGATTTATGGCGTCTTTAAAAAATAATTTAGGCTCTTAAATCGCTCTCCAAATGTAGTTAAGCTTTTGGTATTTTAACTATTTTTTTGAAAAAAAAGTTGTTGATAACTCTTCAATATTGATGTAATGATATGTTTTTCAATGGTTTATTTGTTGATTGTTTTTTTTGAATATTTTATGAAACCTATTATAAAAGCTTGAAAAAGTCAATTGTTGATAGTCTATTTAATCCATATTAAACCGGTTTTTATGCTCAAAAGCCAGCTTTGCCAGTTTATAACTCACCGGTGACTCCACTGCGAGGCTTTCAATTTCCGGAACTTCAAAGAACATCGGGTTTTTACCCAGTTTTTGCCGGTTATTCTTCTGGAAGGAAGTGCGGTTGAAAAGGTTGAATACCGTGTCTTCAAAAATCACGAAATGCGGCTCGTTTCGTAAAGTAACGGGTTTGGGATATTTGCTGTTGTCGTACAGTCTTTTTTCAACACGGCAAAGGCTCATCACCGAATCAAATTGCTGGTATTCGTCGTTCAGTACGTAATTGTAATACTGTTCAATGGCAGCTTCGATCGTTTGTACGGAAAGGAGCGGGTTGATACATTGCGTTTGCATAAAATGTTCTCCGGCTGTCTTCTTCAGGGCGTGCGCGGTAAACCAATCGGAAGTGGGCATGTCTTCCAGAATGCGCTCTGCAGAGTTTTCAGCGGAAAGGGTAGCTGCATCCGGCAACGGAATAAGGGAAATTTTGGCGTTGTTCGCGTAGATCTTTCTGACTTTCTCCGAATCGGTGGTTACCACGATTTTATCGATGGACTGAACACCAAGCAGTTTGTCAATCATTAATTGAAACAACGGTTTTCCTCCGAAATCTTTGACATGGGCATCCGGAAGGTTCGAATTGGCGGAGTTATGGATTTCCTGAACGGTAATTAACGCAGTGATAGTCGGTTTATTCATGTGAATGAGTGTTATTGTAGCGCACAAGAATAGTCATTTTTAGTGAAAGTGCTGCCGGTTATAGTAGGAATTATGTAAATCCTTTTATCTGATGTGTAAACTCCCTGGTCTTGTTCGTTATTAACTTAGCTGTAGGATTTGAAAGTTGGTAATGTAGCAAAAACCAAGTTAGGTACAAAGGGGGCTTTTGTCCCCTTTTTAATTTCATGGAGTCAGGTATAAGTGGAAGATCTTCCTGTGTTTTCCATCCTGCTTCCCCTTTCTTTTGCGAGCAGCTTCTCGCGTTCGTCCCTGGTAATGAGTTTGTCTTTCGGGAAAATAATCGGGGAGATCAGGTAATACCAAAGTACCGGGGCAAAAGCATTTAAAACAATATTAATTACTTTCTGAGTGGTAGAAAGCGTAATGCTCTTACTGATCTTCACACTGGTAAAGATCGTGACACACAAATAGGCGATAAGGAGGATTAAGTTAAATGCCACAATACTATTTTAAACATTTACCATATTCACTTCTCATTTCTTAAGATTTTCTCCATCTTTTTCCCCTTCGCCAGTTCATCGACCAATTTGTCCAGGTAACGGGTTTGCTTGGTCAGTGGTGTTTGGATCTCTTCAATCCTGTAACCGCAAATCGTTCCGGTAATTAATTCCGCATTCGGGTTTAGATTAGCTTGCTTGAAGAACTCTTCAAAAGTCACTTTCTGATCAATGAGTTGCTGCACTTTTTTTTCATCAAAACCGGTCAGCCATTCAATTACCTCGTGGAGTTCCTGTACCGTTCTTCCCTTGGTTTCAACCTTTTTTACATAATGTGGATAAACCGAAGCAAAGGTCAGTTTGGCAATTTTTTGATCGTGTTCCGGAGTTGTACTCATAGTCTGAATGCTTTTACCAAAAATACGGAATCTGTAAATAGTGAAACAACTGATATTCTTCTCTTGGTTCGAAAAAAATATTAAAAGATTATTTTTTTGCAGAAGCTAAGATTACCTGTTTTAGATTGTATGCAGCGGTTGAACATCAATTACCAGCTTCCAGAACTCGTTTTTGATAGAGAAATCTACACTAAACTTAAAAATAATTGTCGAAGAAAAAGGTTTTCTATTTTGGTAACCGACTCCGAAAAGTGCTTGTCATTTGGGATCCTGATCCCTTCTTTTCGTGAGTCGGTCCGAAAGAGAAAGCTGCTTGACGGTGGTAATTGAAAGGCATTTTTGCTTACTTTTTTTGCCTTGGAAAAAAGTAAGGAAGGATTTACTCGGAAATTTCATAAATCCTTTTCAAATCATCATAAATTTCTTCAAACACATCCCTGCCCCGAATTTGCCAATCCGGCCTGTCATAATGCTCCAGGGCATTCCGGGCAGCTTTTTTGGCAGCTTTTCCGATAACAATATCAATCTCATACCGGTGAAGATATTCCAGGACTTCTTCCAGTTCAAGCGGCGTGAACCTGAGTATCCGTGCCAGGATATTGGCTTTAAAAAGGTCTTGCTCCAGCAGGATTTTATGCTCCTTATGAAGCAGGACTAAAAATTCTTCGGTACTGGCTTTGCAGATTCGAGACCGTTCGTTCGCATTCATAAAAACAAGTTCAAAGAGTTCAATAACCCTTCAAATATGGTTAAACTTTTTGAACCCTTTTAAACCTTTTTTGAACATGTTTAAACCTGTTTAAATTCCCGGAAACCGGATGATGTCGCCAAACAAAAAACACGGATTCCTTCAGCTGTCAATCAGTTCAAGCCCGCTTAAATCCGCTTTTCCGTTCTTTAAAAATTCATACGTGATGCGATCTGCCTTGCAATCCACAAAACGGATGTGTTTCAGGCTTTTGTTCTTGAAGAACGTGTTTGTAAGGACTGCATCTTTGAAAGTAATTCGTTTAAAAGCGCAGTTTTCAAAATAACAGTCTTCAACGATTCCTTCAAAAACCAGGTCGGCCAGGTACATTTCCCGGAACGAAACATGTTTCCAAAGTGCGTTTTCAAGCGTGTTTTTCTCAAAACCTCCTGACTTGAACACGGCTTCCGAAAAATCTGCTCCGGAAAAATCGCACCCGGAAAGATGGCTACCTGTAAATTCGGTCGCTTTCAGCAAACATTCCCTGAACGCGTTTTTGGTCAGGTGCGAACCTTTTAACTGGCTATTGCTGAGGTCTGAGCCCGAGAAGTTGCAGCCCAGTACATAGTTATCGCTCAGTTGTAATCCCGATAAGTCCGAACCGATGAACTTGCAATTCTTCAGATGCGAAGAACTGAATTTTTCATGCAGGTTTTTGAGCCCGGAGAAATCGGCATCTGCCCAGCTTCCTTTCGACATATCCCAGGATAGTGGTTTCTTTTTCGATGGAGTGGAAGGAACTGCCTCTGGTACAACAGGTGTTTGATCCTCGCGTGCAACCGATGGGAAATTTTCCGAAAAATAGTTCAGGTCTACCTGCAGGATTTCTGCCAGGCGGTTTAAAGTCAAAATATCCGGCATGGATTCTCCGCGCTCCCATTTTCCAACTGCCTGCGGACTGATAAAAAGCAATTCGGCAAGTCCCGCTTGTGAAACTGCTGTCTTCTTTCTTGCTTCGGTGATGCGCTCACCAATGATTTTTGAATTGAACATAACGTACTTTTTTGTTGATTTTCGATGAAGCAAAGGTAGGAGGGCACATTTGCAGGTCTGATAAAAATACAACTACTTCTGGTTGTTTTTACACTACTTTTAGTTGTTATTTGGGTTGAATGGTGGTTTTTAACCGGTTTTTGCTCTTTCTGCCGCCAAAACGCATCTTTTTTGAATGTTAGCTTTATTAACACGCCGCGATTTTGTTTCAAAAAGGAAGAGTAGTAACTTATCCGTTCATTTAAAATCTGGAGTATGATGTTAGAAGCCTTAATAGCTGAATTTGAGCACGAAGCAGAAAGCACCCGCAAATTATTGCACGCCGTTCCGGCAAGTCATGTAAAATTCAAACCGTCGCCGACTTCCTGGTCTATGGGAGAACTGGCTCAGCACATTGCAACCATTTATTATTGGTATGTGGGAACATTGACGCAGGATGAATACGATATGTCTGCTGACAGCCTGGAACGCGGATCCCCGGAAGACATTCATGCAACGCGTGAGCTTTTTGAAGCAAATGTGGAAAAAGCCCGGGAAGCGCTTCTTTCTTTGAAGGAAGAAGACCTGCAAACTCCCTGGGTCATGAAATCCGGAGATCGTACCATCATGGGGCCTTTTCCGAGGGGAACAGTCGCAAGAGGCTTTTTGTTCAATCACATCTACCATCACCGGGGAGAAATGATCGTTTACCTGCGTTCCACCGGAAACAAAGTTCCGGGACTCTACGGCCCTACATACGAAGACAGCTAGAAAAGATAGGATTCAGAATAATAATATAGTCTTAGCCACTCTTTTGGGTGGCTTTTTTGTTTTTGGTGTGGGTTCAAAAGTTTAAAGCTCAAATTTTTATCACTTGCAGGTAGAAGCGAGTTTGAGGCAGATTGGGGAGAAATTCCCCAATCTGTGGAATAATTCCCCGGATTTCAAAAACTACTAAATCGTTAAACCCTTGAAAAATAAGGGGTTTTTGAATTCGGTACAACTGTTGAAAGGGTTGGTACGGAAATTCAAAGCTTTACGACATGCACGCTAACAAACACACAAACCCGAAAGTAACATATAGTTACTACCCGAAAAGCCCTGTAAGAGTACAAGATGTGATCATCCTTCTTGGGGCGATCTTATTAATGGTCGGAGCAGCGTTCCTGGTATACATGCTGCAGCCGCATTTCAAAGCATTACACCTCGAACGCATGAATAATTCCTGGGGA